>NZ_JBHXJK010000004.1:0-135647 GCF_042723255.1 Amycolatopsis thailandensis | reverse complement strand
GAGGGTTCTAACCCTCCTTGCCACTCACGACCCCTCGCGGAAAGCCTCATATGTCCATAAATCGGACGCTCGGTTGTCGCCAACCGTCTCATGTGGACACTCTCGGCGTGCCTAGTCGCCGCCCAGTCCGGAACCATGTCCTCGGGCAGCGAAGAGGGCCTGCGCGGCAGGACCGACCATGCCATATTTGGCTTATCGCCCAATAGAACCCGAATCACCACCCACGAGACCTGGAGTGACGCCTCGCCGCGGCGTGATCAGGTGGACGACACACGTGATCCGATGGACGACACGCGTGACTGGACAGACGACACTCTCGTGACCGGGTTATCGCCGCGAGTCGTCCGCCTGGACAAACGTGTCGTCCATCCAGTCACGTGTGTCGTCCCTCCAAGCACACGAAACCGCCCGCCGGTAGGTACTCAAGACACCCTTGACCCTGAACCGAATCGCTACTCACGACTGCCCAGTAGGCTCACCGATCAGAGCCAGCCCTGACGCGACGCCTGCGCGCCCAGCTGGAATCGGGTCTGCGCGCCCAGCAGTTGCTGCAACCGGCTGATCCGCCGGAGCACGGTGCGTTCGCTGATGCCGAGCTCGCGCGCGATCGCCTCGTCGGTCAGGCCTCCGCTCAACAGCGCGAGCAGACGGCGCGTGGCGAGTGTCGGTTCCTGGGCCGCTTCCGCGTCGTCCGGACCGCCCGCCCGCACCGGCACCGCCATCCGCCAGAAGGATTCGAACAGCTCGATCAGCGCGCTCAGCAGCATCGACGGATGGATCAGCAGCGCCAGCACGTCACCGGCGTCGGAGTTCGGGACGGCGATCAGCGCGCGCTTGCTGTCGGCGATCACCAGTTTCAACGGGAGCCTGGGGAACACCCTGGCCTGCTCGCCGAGCGCGATACTCGACTGCACCTGGACGAATCCGTCGTCGTCCTGCAGCACGGACGAGTCGTAGACGACGCGGTAGGCGATGCCACGCGCCATCGACCCCGGCTGCATCGTGCTCACCTCGGCCTTCGGGCTCATGTACGACCCGGGGTCCAGCGCGACGATGTCCACCCCCGCCTGTGTCTGCATGGCCTCGAAAGTCGCGATCACCTCGTCGCGGCTGCGCAGGACCTCGACGAAGTCCGCGTCCCGGCCGGTCCGCAGGGAGTAGGCGGCGCCGAGTACTTCGGCCGCTTCCCGCGCTCGGACGGCCGCGGCCTCGTGCTGCGCGGCGAACGCCGACAGCGCCGCGCGCGGCGGGCAGACCTCGGGTCCGGACGCGCCGGGCCGGACCAGACCGAACCGCTCCAGCTCGGCCAGCTCCGCACCGGGCGTGGTCGGGCGCCCGTCCAGCAAGGCCCGGTACAGCTGCTCGGCCTCCATCGACAGGCCTCGCGACTCGGCGAGCATGACGTTTCTCCTCCCCCGCCCCAGGACTCCGCGACCTGACATCGATGTCAGGCGCCGCGGTATCGCTGCTTTCACTCACTGGTCTTGAGGGCGAAAGCGGCGGGCTCGTGCGCCTGAACCGATAACGAAAGCGTCACAGATCCCGGCGGAGGCACGCCGAAGAGGCTCCCGCGAACCGGATGGGCTCGCGGGAGCCTCTGTTCCCACCTGTCAGGTACTACGCGTTGGCGGGCATGCCCTTCTCGTCGGCCTGCGGCGTGGCGGTGCCTTCGAGCAGCTCACGGACGATCTCGTTCGCCTTGCGGACCTGGGGCGTGATCATCTTGATCTTGATCTTCCCGTCGTGCCCGAGGTTCCCGCCGACCTCGACCGTCTTGTCCTCACCGGGCAGGGGCAGGCCCTGGCAGCCGGTGAACTTCTTCTTCGGTGTGAGACCGGTCTGGAAGTAGGCGACGATCGGGTCGTCGACGCAGTCGGTGTTGTACGGGAAGATCCCGTGGCTGCCTTCGTTGTCGACGCTGATCATCTTGGCGCCCGGCAGTCCGTTCGCGGTGGCGAGCGCGCCCTCGTACGGCGTGGCCGCGTCGAGCTCGGTCTGCGCGATCAGCAGCTTCGGGAACGTCTTCCCGTCCGGCGCCGGCTTGGCGTTGGTGGTCGGCCAGAACGCGCACAGCGGCGCGCCCGACTGGGCCATGATCGGCGCGATGAACGGCGCGTTCACGGTCAGGTCGGCCTGCCAGTAGGTCCAGTAGTGCAGATTCTGGTTCCACTGGCCGTCCTGGCAGCGGATCGCCTCGAACGCCGCGTCCCAGGTCTCGACCTCGGCGCCGCCCTGGTAGGAGGCCTTGCGCTCGACCGAGTCCTTCTTGGCGATGGCCTCCAGCGCGTTGCCCTTGGCCTTGGTCAGGAACGCCTTGTTCGCGTCGGTCAGGCCGGGGGTGGTCAGCGCCTTGGCGACGACCTGTTCGAGCTTCTCCGCGTCGGTCCCGGTGGGTGCCGGGCCCTTCGCCAGCGCGGCCACCATCGAAGCCGCCGACGGGTACTGCGTGGTGTCGTACATCGCCGGGATGATGAACCAGGCGGCGTAGAGCATGCCCGCGAACTCGCGGGTGCCGCCGGCCTTCTCCCAGTTTCGGCGGATCTCGAGCGGGTCGGTGCCCGCCTTGTACTTGGCGTCGTTGCGCGCGACGTAGGGCAGCAACGCGTCCTGGAACTGGCGGTCACGGCTGCGCGGCTGGAGGTCCCAGGTCTTCTCCAGTGTCGAGCGGCTCGCGTCGGTCGACGAGTCGAGCAGGAACCGGTGCGCCTTGCCCGGGAACGTGGTGGCGTACCAGGTGCCGAGCCACGTGCCGTACGAGTAGCCGATGTAGCTGGTCTTCTTTTCGCCGAGCAGCACCCGGATGAAGTCCATGTCGTAGGCGGTCTGCTCGGTGGTGATGAACTTCGTCAGCGGGTTCTTCAGGCAGCCCTCGACCTTCGCCCGGCTGATCACGTTCTGATCCGTGCTGTCCGGGACGGTGTAGCTACAGGTCAGCGGGGTGCTCTGACCGACGCCGCGGGGATCGAACCCGACGAAGTCGTACTGCGAGGCCAGCACGGGGCTGCGCATCGCCATCGCGGCGCCCCACGGCAGGCCTTCGCCGCCGGGTCCGCCCGGGTTGACCAGTGCGATGCCCTGCCTGCCGGTGCCGGGATAGGCGGTCGCGGTCTTGGAGACGCGGACGCCGATGGTGTTGCCGTCCTGCGGGTTGTGCCAGTCACGCGGCACCTGGACGGTGGCGCAGGCGAGGCCCTTGACCTTCTTCAGTTCGGCTTCCGTCGCCGGGGCGACCGAAGGGAACGAGCACTCGCCCCAGGCGACGGCCTGCTTGGTCAGCGCGCCCGCGAGCGCGGCGGTGTCCGGGTCGGCCTTGACCGCGGGAGCCGCACCCGCGGCGGGAGCCAGCACCAGGCCCGAGGCCAGGAAGGCACCGGCGACCACGGCCACCGTGCCTCTCCGCGTCTTTCTCGTACTACTGATCACCATGTTCCCTTTCGACAGGAGCCCCCGACGTCCGTACGAAAAGTAAAGACAGGTGATCAGCTTTCCTACACGGCCCGGGGCTGGCGGATACCCGACATGGCAGGATCTCGACACCTCATGGGGTCAGCCGGGACTGGACCAGCCGTGTCGCCAGTATCCGGCGAAAGAGATGTCCGCCTTCGCCGCGCCCCGTTCGGACACCAGATGCCGTCGCACCGTCGTCGCCAGCCGGGATTCCCCGGCGACCCAGGTGTAGAACCGGCCCGGCGGCAGCTCCGCCTGCCGGACGGCATCGAGGGCGGCAGTTCCGGGACGCCGTCCAGGATCGTCCCGGCTCAGCCAGTGAACGTGGACGCCTTCGGTGGTCTCGTACCGGCGGATGTCGGCGACCGTCGGCACTTCCAGGAAGACTTCCGCGACCAGCGATTCCGGGGCGTCGTCGAGAATCGCCAACGCCGCGGGCAAAGCGCTCTCGTCGGCGACGATGAGCTGACCGCCGACGTCGTCCGGTGGCCGGTAGGTCGTGCCCATGTCGAAGATCCCGACGGAATCTCCCGGTTCCGTCCGCCGCACCCAGTTGCTCATGGGTGAATTCCCGTGGAGGGCGAACTCGATGTCGACCTCGTCGTCGGCGGGCCTGGCCCGGCGGATGGTGAGGGTGCGCACCCACGGGCGGACCGATTTGGGCAGCACCATCAGTTCGGCCATCCACGTCTCGTTCGAGAAGGTGGGCATCCGCAGCCGCTGCTGTCCTTCGCGGGGGAAGAACAGCCGCACCGTCTGGTCGGCTCCGGTGACGACCAGATCCCGTAAGGCCGGGCCGCCGAGAGTGACCGACGCGAAGCTCGGGCTCAGCATGACGCGCTCCCGCACTTCCGCCGTGATCATCTTGCGCGAGGTCGGGGTACGAAGGCGCGGGATCACCTTCCGCGTCCAATGTTTTCGCAGCTCATGGCACTATTATGAGCATTTCCTCAGTTCTTGGGTACTCGCTTTCACCGGCGCGCGAGAGGCCCCCGGACCTGGGCGAAGTTCAGCTCAGGGGCCCGGCTGCTCACGTTTGGCCGCCCGGCGGTCATCCGGGTCCGGATGCAGCCCGGGCCCGTGCTCGGGGTCGTCCGGCCGGGCGATCGGGGTCGGGCTGAGCGACGCCTCGTCTTCGCCTTCCTCCAGCAGGGTCGCCGCGGCACCGACCACTTTCAGATCCGGCTCACCGACGGTGGCCGCGTCCTTGTCCGCGTAATCCACGCGGGCGAGCACGCTGCGCATGGCTTCGACGCGCGCTCGCTTCTTGTCGTTGCTCTTGACCACCGTCCACGGCGCGATCTCCGTGTCGGTGGAACGGAACATCGCGACCTTCGCCTCGGTGTAGGCGTCCCAGCGATCGAGCGACTCGACGTCGTTGAGGCTGAGTTTCCACTGGCGCACCGGATCGACCTGCCGGATGAGGAACCGGGTGCGCTGTTCGGATTTCGACACCGAGAACCACAGCTTGACGAGGATGATCCCGTCGTCGACGAGCATCCGCTCGAAAGTCGGGGCCTGGCGCATGAACCGCTCGTACTGTTCGTCCGCGCAGTACCCCATCACCCGTTCGACACCGGCGCGGTTGTACCAGGACCGGTCGAACAGCACGATCTCGCCCTCGGTGGGCAGATGGTTCACATAGCGCTGGAAATACCACTCGCCCTGCTCACGCTCGGTGGGCTTGCCCAGCGCCACCACCCTCGCGCCACGAGGATTCAGGTGTTCGGTGAACCGTTTGATGGTGCCGCCCTTGCCCGCCGCGTCCCGTCCTTCGAACAGGATCACCATGCGGCCGCCGGTGTCCTTGATCCAGTACTGCAGTTTCAGCAGTTCGATCTGCAGTGACCTCTTCACCACGTCGTACTCGTCGCGCGTCATGCGATCCGGGTACGGGTAGTTCTCCCGCCAGGTGTCGATCGGCGAGCCGTCGGGACGGAGCAGGACCGGGTCGTCGGCGTCGTCGTAGTCGACGACGAGACGCTGGTCCCGAAGTTCCGGGAAATGTTCGGCGAGCGCAGGGGTTTGGTCGAGCACACGTCACGGATACCCGAGGCGGTCTACGGGCAAACAAGACAATCAGGACGTGACCGCCAGGGCGCCGCCCAGCCCGACGAGCGCGGTCCCGGTGACGCGGTCGAGCGCCTTGCGCGGTCCGCTTTCGCGCATGAGGCCCGACAGCCGGGCGGTGAGCAGCACGAACAGGCCCCACCACAGGACACCGAGGCCGATGTCCAGCAGGCCCAGCGTCAGCACCTGCGGAGCCGCCGCGTCCGCGGGATCGACGAACTGCGGCAGGACGCTCACGAAGAACAGGGCCGCCTTCGGATTGAGCACATTGGACAGAAACGCCTGGCGGAACATCCGCTTCGGCAACGGTTTCTCCGGCATCCGGGAATCACCGCCGCGCCAAGACCTCCACAATGCGTGCGCGCCCAGGTAGACCAGGTAGACCGCATTGCACACCGGCGGCCGCGACCAATCCCGCCCGGCGGCTCCGCGCCGAGTGACGGAGGATCACCACCCAGTCCGGGCCGGGGATCACGTAGGCGACCATGACGACACCGGCGAACAACGCCAGGGTTCCCGCACTCATTCTCCTCGGGTGCCCCGTGCCCGAGTCGATCAATCACCGAGGTCTTCGGCGAACCGTCTCGCGGCTTCGAAATCCGCCTTCCTCGGACGATCCTTGCGAATCCCGCCGACGAGTTTGAAGGGCGCCCAGGTGTCGAAGCCCCGGCACGCGAACGTACCCACGACATCGAACCCCTTCCGGCCGAGCAACCACGCCAGACGACGGGAGTAGCGCCGGAACGGCGGCTCGGGCAGGCCGCTCGTGGTGAACACGAACGCCTTCCGCCGTTGCTTCTCCGGCAACTCCTCGACGAACCGGCGCAAGCGCGGATGGAAGTCCAGGTTGAAGATCCCCGAGCCGAAGCCCACGAGATCACAGGAGTCGAGCTCGGCCGGATCGACCTCCTCAGGACTCACGACTCGCGCTTCGAGCGCCTCCGCCATGGTCTCGGCGATCCGCGCCGTGTTGCCGTGGGACACCGAGACGCACACGATGACGACCTTCATGCCGATCCTCCCTTTCCGCCGGTCCTTTCCTTGAGAACCGGCCAGGGAGGGAGTTCGTGACAACGGGCGAGGTGGCCCCGGTCACGCCCGCAGGTGATCGCGAAGCGCCCGCGCCACGCGGGCCATCAGCACTTCGGCCTCCGGCTGGATCGCCGCGGGCACCCGCGACGCGGTCAGCGCGGCGATCGCGAAGACCCCGCCGTCGGCGTGTTCGACCACCCCGACCTCGTGCCGCATGTTCAGCACGGTGCCCGTCTTCGACGACCAGGTCGTGGCGTCGGAGACGAAATCGGGGCTCAGCCGCTGACGCAAAAGGTTGAGGCCCATGAGCTCGCGCACCCTCGCGGCCACCTCTTCGTCCACTTTGGACGGTCTCCACAGCGCTTCGAGCAGGTTCACGAACGCGCGGGCCGAACCGGAACTCGCGCGCGTGACGTCGAGCTGGGGGACGGGGTGGCCTTGCCCGGCGGTGCCGGCGTTGATCGCGAGCGCGTGCGCGAGGTGGACGTCCGCGGGGCCGAAGCGTTCCGCGGGGGTGTCGCTGAGATCCGCGGCCGGATGCCGTGCGGTGATCCCGGAAACGCCCCACTCGCGCGTCATCCTGGTGACCTGGGCGGGCGGTGTCAGCTCGAAGAGCGTGTCCGCCGCGGTCTCGTCGCTGATGGCCATGGTGAGGTACAGCAGGTCGTCGATGGCCACCGTGGCCGGATGCCGGAACCGGGTCAGCCCGGTCGGCCCCGGCGCGGTGGCCCTGCCCGGCCGGACCTCGATCGGCGCCGAGCCGTCCAGTTCTCCCCGGCGGATCCGTTCCAATGTCGCCGTCGCGAGCGGGATCTTCACCAGCGACGCGCTCGGGAACTCCAGGTCGGGATCGATGCCGATCTCGTATCCGGTCCGCAGATCCCGCACCAGGAACGAGCCCCGCAGGCCGCCGTCGTCCAGTTCGGCGCGCAACCGCGGGAGCAGCGTTTCCGTGTTCATGTCGTCTCCTCCGCACCGAGACACCGGGCGATGTCGGACCACAAGCGTGCCCGGATCCGCTGCGCGTCCTCACCCAGGCCCGCCGTGATTTCGTAACCGCGCGCGAGCCGGATCTCGCCGATGGGCCGCCACACCAACCCGAGTTCGGCGGCCTGGGCCGTCGAACACAGCAGTAGATCGTCCGAGCCGAACACGGCCGCCGCGGCGGCGGTGAGCGATTCGGCGACGGAGACCTGCGCGGGCCGCAGTCCCACCGAATCGCGGAGACGGAACAGGCGATCGCGGATATGCGGCACGTCGTCCTCGGGCTGGATCCAGACCCGGCGAGGCGCGCCGCCGGACCGGCCGACCCGCAACGTTTCCAGATGAAGAGCCCCCGCTCGGGGCCCGCCCCCGCCGGCCAGGCCGAGGGGAACCTTCCACGTGCCCTCTTCGGCGGGGACGACCGTCAGCGCGGCGCGGACCTCTTGGACGCGCACGAGTTCCGCTCGTTCCCGCGGTGCGGCCTGCCGGAATTCCAGGAAGACGTCCAGCGCTCGTGCCGCCGCGTCGAGTTCGGCGAGCTCGCGGGTGGCGCAGGTGTCCGGCATCGCGAGCCGCAGCGGACGCAGTTTGGCGCGCCGCGCGTCGTGCTCCATCGCGTCGGCCAAGGCGACCAGCCGTTTCGCCGACGGCAGCATGTCGCGGCCGAACGGCGTGAGCCGGGCACGACGGGTGGAGCGGTCGAACAGCCGCTCGCCGAAATGCCCCTCCAGCGCGGCGATTCGGCGGCTCGCCACCGGTTGGGGGATGCGGGCGATCGCGGCTCCGGCGGTGAAGGTCCCCGCCTCACTCACGCTCACGAACGCCCGGCAGCTGCCGATCAGGTCCACGACCACATACTATGCATGATTCGCATGAAAGAGGTCATTCGTGTCTTGGACAGCATGACCGGCGCTGGCCAGACTGCGGACATCGAACGATCTTGAAAGGAATCACCGTGTCCGTCACTTCTCGCCGGTGGGCGGCCCTGCTGGCGCTCTCGGCCGTGTCACTCGCCGCGTGTTCCACCCCCGCTCCCGCGCGGCCGCCTGCCGCCACTCCCCCCGCAACCGCTGTCGCGGCCTCCGCTCAAGCCGACTTCGAGCAGCTCGAACGCGCCTTCGGTGCCCGGCTCGGGGTGTACGCGGTGGACACCGCGACCGGCCGCGAAGTCGCCTTCCGCGCCGACGAGCGGTTCGCCTACGCCTCGACGCACAAGGTGTTCACCGCCGGCGGTGTCCTGCAGCGGACGCCGGTCGCCGACCTGGACCGGACGGTGACCTACAGCCAGAAGGACCTGGTCTCCAACTCGCCGGTCACCGAGAAGCACGTCGCGACCGGGATGCCGCTGCGCGCCGTCATGGACGCGACCCTCCGGTACAGCGACAACACCGGCGGCAACCTGCTCTTCCGCGAACTCGGCGGCCCCGAGGGCCTCAACGCGGTGCTGCGCGGGATCGGCGACACCACCAGCCACGCCGACCGGATCGAACCCGAACTCAACGACACCTTCCCAGGTGACAAGCGGGACACCAGCACGCCGCGCGCCCTCGCGGTGAGCCTGCGCGCCTTCGCCCTCGGCGACGCCCTGCCCGAGGACAAGCGCAAGATCCTGGTCGACATCATGCGCGCCAACACCACCGGCGACGAGAACATCCGCGCCGGGGTCCCCGGCTGGCCGGTCGCCGACAAGACCGGAACGGCGGGATACGGGACACGCAACGACATCGGGGTCGTGTGGCCGCCCAACCGCGCCCCGATCGTCATCGCGGTGCTGACCGACCGGGCCGACAAGGACGCGAAGATCGACAACAAGCTGCTCGCGCAAGCCACCGCGGCGGCCGTCAAGGTCCTTCCCTGACCCACCGGGCGGACGGGACTCCCCGTCCGCCCGGCGATTCTCACCGGATCAGCGCCGGCAGGGGTTGCCCGCCGGGTGCGCGGCGGTGCCGTGCACGTCGGCCTGGGATTCCGCGAGCACGATCTTCGCGAGCGCGGTGTCCAGCGCGACGGCCTGTTGCTTCACGACGCCGTTCGCCACGGTCTGGCCGTTGAGCTTCAGCGAACCGATGACCAGTGGAATGGTCAGCGGCGCCGAACCCACCGTGATCGACTCGCCGTTGATCTTCAGCGAGGCAATGTTCGAAGCGCCCGCCAGGACCGGGGCGAGCCCGCCCGGAGACGGCTGACAGGTCGCCGTGGCCTGCGACTGGATCACGCCGAGCTCGATCTTCAGCCCGAGCGTGCTGATCACCGTCTTGTCGATCTTGGCCGACGCCAGCGCGCGATCGCCCGCGGCCGGAGCCGCCGACTGGTTGTCCGGCGTGAGATCGGTCGACGCGGTCAGCACCTGGGTCTCCACCTTGATCAGACCCGCGTTGAGCGTCGCGGCGGCGACGGTGCTGGTGTCGTCGACACACGGCAGGTTCGCCGGGTTCGCCTGCGCCGCGGTCACGCCGAGGACGTTCGCCGCGGTACCCGTGCAGGAGAAGACGCCGTCACGGTCGTCGTCGATGATCGTGCCGACCCCGGTCGGATCGACCAGTCCGGCGCCCGACGGGGCCGAGAGGTTCACCGTGAACGTCTCGTTCGGCTCGTCGACGGTGTCCGGATTGACCAGCACGGTCACCGGTTTGGCCGTCTGGCCCGGGGCGAACGTGACGGTGCCGCCGGCCGTCGCGTAGTCGGCGGGCGCGGTCGCGGTGCCGTTGGCGGTCGAGTACTGGACCGTCACCGGATTCGGGCTGGGGCCGCCGAGCAGCGACACCGTGAAGGTCGCCGGTACCTGCGCACCGCCGGAGCCCTCGTCGACCGACACGTCGTTGATGCTCAACCCGAGCACGCGCACGGTCGTGTTCTCGATGTACCCCCGCGAAACACCGTCGACCTGATAGTCGACGACACAGTGATAGGTGCCGGGAGCGGCACCGGCCGACGCCTTGATCGTCTCGGTGAACGTGGCGACGTCGCCGCTGGTCACCTTGACGCTGCCGGGGTCGTTGGTGACCGTGAGCTGCGGATCGCAGCTGGTCACCTTCGGGGTCACCGTGACCTCGATGGACTTGATGCCGTCGAGGATCGCCTGGGAGACCTGCCCGGCGGGGACGTTGTTCAGCAGCACGCCGCCCGTGGCCGAGGTGATCGCGGAGGCCTGCCCGCCGGAATCGAGCGCCCCGACGTTGACAGCGACCACGCGGATCTTCGCCGCCTGCAATGCCGCGATGGTCTGGGCCAGGGTGTGCCCGCCGCTCGGATCGTGCGACGGCGCGTCACCGAACCACGCGATGATGCGGGTACCGTCCGCCCGGAAGTCGACCGCCCCGGTGGCCAGCTGATAGAGAGCGTTCAGGTTCGCTTCCGGCGTGTCCCCGCCGCCAGAAGCCAGCCACTGGTTGATTCCCGCCTGGACCGCGCCGGTGTCGCCGGTGATCCCCTGGTTCACCTTGAACGGCACCGAATCGGTGAAGTCCTTGTATTCGGCGACGCCGAATCGCGCGGTCGGCTGCGCGGCCAGCACGTCACCGGTGATGGCGTTGGCGTTCGACCGCACGTTGCCGATCGGCCCGCCCATGCTGCCCGTGGTGTCCGCGAGCAGGACGAGATCGGGGTTCGGCGGCACCGCCGAGGTCGTCACGTTCTTGGTCACGGTCGTGCTCTGACCGGCGTTGAGCGTGAGGTCGACCGTGGCCGGGTCCACCCCCGGCGGAGCCGCGGCGGCGACCGCGGTGGACGCGAGCATCGCCGTGACGGCGGTCATGACGACGAGCAGTGGTCTTCGTGACATGGACTTCCCTTTCGAGACGCGGCCCAGGCCGGAATCCTGTGGGCTTCCTGAGAAAGACGGAAGATTCCGTATTTCGTTAGCGCATGGCGCGAACGTCACCCGGAGCGCCCCATGTCAAGCTGCTCAACGGGCTGTTACCGCGAATCCGGTCTACCGGGACCATGTCCGCGTTAGGCCGGTGAGTGGAAAGATCTCCGGCGCCGCTCACTCACGAGCGTGAGAAAGAGCGGGGACTACCGCGATTTCCGTGATCGGCTCGCGGTGGGAAATTCGATCTCGAGCGGGTCTTCGCGGGCGAAAACGCACCGAATGTCGCAACGCCGCGGCCTGCCGAGACCGCGGCGAGATCTGGTCGTGAGTGGCGATTCGGACTATCGAGAGGTGGATCAGGGGTGGCGTGGTGGTCGTGATCCACCCGGAGAGAGGGGTGTGTGGAAATAGGGACGTTCAATGTCCCTATTTCCACACAGCCGGTGACTGCCGTGACCACTGGTACACGTGGGGCGAACGTGGCGCTCACCGGAGTCCGTGAAGGCCTCCTTCACTCCTTCAGGGTCAGGGTCGCGGCAAAGTCGCCTCTGCGCTGGCCAGGGAGGTTGCGAAAGTGGCTTTCGCAACGGTGAAGGTTGCGAAAGTGGCTTTCGCGACACGGCGCGCCGAGTCCCCTGAATGCCCCTGGCTGCCGGACCGGCGCGATCTTGAAACCACCCACGCACAGAGCGGCCCAAGTGGTCGTGAGTGACGTTTCGGGTTAGAGCGGACCGGTATTTACCTACCCATGCATGACAGGGCGCGACGATGTAGGAATTGGGACGTTGAACGTCCCAATTCCTTCATCGTCGCCAGGATGCCCGGTCTCGGACCTTGATCAACGGAGGATCCGGGACACTCAACGTCCCCGATCTTCCGTTGATCAAGGTCGTGCCAGGCGCGACCGGTGACGGGGGGAAGATTCCGGCCGTTGAGCGTCCGGAATCTTCCCCCGTCGACCGCACCTGCTTCACTCGACCGCCAATCACACCAGTGGGTAGGTAAATACGAGTCCGCCAGAACCCGAAACGCCACTCACGCGACTTTGCCGAGACCCGGACACGACCACCCGACGCTCAGGCGAGGTCAGCCGGCCGTGTCCGCAGTTTCGCGGCGATCCGGGCCAGCGCCTCCTGATCCTCAGCGGTCAAAGGGTCGAGCACGAGTTCCCGCACCGAACGGACGTGCGTGGGCGCCGCCGCGACGACGACGTCGTACCCGTCGTCCGTGAGCATCGCGAGGGTGTACCGGCCGTCCGCGGGATCGGGTGTCCGCTCCACCCACCCCCGCTGTTCGAAACGCTTGACCACATTGGACAGACGGGAGAGCGAGCCGTTGGCGAGGTAGGCCAGTTCGCTCATCCGCAGCCGTCGCTCCGGGGCCTCCGAGATATGACTGAGAGTCAGGTACTCGAACAGCGTCAGTCCGGCATCGTGCTGCAAGGGCGACTCCAGCCGTCCCGGCAGCAGGAGGACCAGGGAGACGAGCCCGGTCCAGGCTTCCTTTTCGGCAGGGTTCAGCCACAGCGCTTCGTCCGGGTCCGGGGTCGCGGGGGTGACCATGGCGGAACCTTACCGAGAACCCAGCGACTTCACACGTGAAGTCAAATCGTGCTACGTTGACTTCATGCATGAAGTCAACGAGAACATCGCCACGCCCCAGCCGCGGTTCTTCGTCACTCCCGGCCACGGCGAACGGCTCCTGCCCGAGATGCGTTACAGCCAAGCGGTGCGCGTCGGCGATCGCGTCGAGATCTCGGGACAGGGAGGCTGGGCCGACGACCTGCCCTTCCCCACCTTCCCCGAGGACCTGGAAGCCGAGATCGTCCAGGCCTTCGAGAACGTCGAACGGGCGCTCGCCGCCGCGGGTGCCACCTGGCGCGACGTCATCGCCGTGGACTCGTACCACGTCCCGGAAATCCCCGGGTTCATCGGCGAGACCCACAACCGCGTCATGGTCGAACAGTTCCGTGAGCACATGGGCGACCGCGCGCCGATCTGGACCGAGATCGGCGTCCCGGCCCTCGGCGCCCCGAAAATGCGGGTGGAGATCAAGGTCACCGCGATCGCCGGATACTCCCGCGTGTGAACGCCGTGTCCCGTGGGTATTACCCGAGTGCGCCCATGCTCTTGGCCCAGCTGGGAAACCCGCTAAGGAGACACGCGTGGGTATTACGGGAACACGGCAAGCGTACGAATTCCCCGCCGGTGGCGCCCCGCCGCTGGGAGAGGTCCGGGCCTGGCTCCGGGAGCAGCTGAGCGAGGTCGGACGCGGCACGATGGCGGACACCGAACTGCTGACCACGGAACTGGTCACCAACGCGCACGAACACGCGGACGGCGTCGCCGAACTCAGAGTGTCCGTCGCTTCGGATCGGGACGTGGTCCGGGTCGAGGTCGACGACCGCCGCCCGCACCTGCGGCCCCGCCGGGTGACCAAACAGGACCCGACGAGCCCGCACGGGCGAGGGCTGGCCTTGGTGGAGGCGATCAGCACCGAATGGGGCGTCGCCACCGGCACGGAATACAAAACGGTGTGGGCGGAGATCCCGGTGCTCTGACACGATCATCGGATGACAGTTTCGCGAAGCACCCTCGTGGCGCCGATGCCGCGGCCGGGTGATCGCGTCCGACTGGTGTCCCCCGCCAGCTTTCCGAGCCGCGAGCTTCTCGCCGAGACCGCGGCGGTGCTGGAAAGCTGGGGACTCGTGGTCGAAGTCGGCGCGCACGCGCTCGACCGGTGGGGGTACATGGCGGGACGGGACGAGGACCGCCTGGCCGATCTCGACGACGCGTTCCGCGATCCCGGCGTCCGCGCGGTGATCGCCACCCGCGGCGGCGCGGGCGCGTACCGGATCGCCGACGACATCGACTTCGACGCGGTTCGCGCCGATCCCAAGCCGGTGGTCGGTTTCAGCGACATCACCGCCCTGCACCTCGCGCTGTGGCATCACTGCGGGCTGGCCGGAATCCACGGTTACCTGGCGGGCGCACGTTCTTCGGCCGCCACCCGGCGGCTGCTGATGACCGGCGAACCCACGGTCCTGCACCGTGATCCGCGAGCCATGACCGTCGCGGCCGAAGTGCCCGGCAGCGCCACCGGCGACCTCGTCGGCGGCAATCTCGGCACCGTCGCCCACGCCGTCGGCGCCGGATTGCCGTCGCTGGCGGGCACCATCCTGTTCCTCGAAGCCGAGCGGACCATCGGCCTCGGGCAGATCGACCGGCAACTGACCCAGCTCATCCGATCCGGCGCGCTCCGCGGCGTCCGCGGTGTGGCGCTCGGCCGGTTTCCCGGTTTCGAGGACTACACCGATCGCGGCTGGACACTCGTCGACGTCTTCGAGGACCGGCTCGGCTCGCTGGGAGTCCCGGTGCTCGGTGGGATCGACGTCGGACACGGCCCCGATCCACTGTCCCTGCCGCTGGGGCCGGCCGCCACCCTGGACACGGACGCCGGAACGCTCACCGTCGGACCGGCGGTGGGCTGAGACCTACTTCGCCTCGACCCGGCCGAGCCCGGGGACGAGTCCGTCGCACGCCGTCCGCCAGGCCGCGTCCCCGGGGTAGAGCTCGGAACGAAGGTAGGCCCAGGTGAGGCGCCCCACCGCCGCGACGCGCTCCAGGTTCTCGTCCGTCGTCTCCGCGACGTCGTAGCCGGAGATCCCGCCGAGCCCGTGCTCCGCGTCGAACAGGGTGAGCAGCGTCTTGCGTCCCGGCGAAAGGAAATACGGGTCGGTGTGCCATTCCGGACCACGAACCGTCAGATGTGCCGAGGCGTCCTTGTCCCCCGCGACGACGAGCGCGGGCGTCGTCATCGTGGAGAAGTCCGTGCTGAGAAAGAAGGAATAGTTCTCGGCCACGAATCCGGTGACGGCGTCGCCACCGCGGCCGGGCGCGGCGAGCAGCACACCGGCGGAGATCCGGGGCTCGGCGAGGTTCACTTCCGCACCGCTGCGGGGATCGCGGTAGCGAGCGCCGAGCAGAAGGCTCGCGGTGTGCCCGCCCATCGAATGGCCGGCCACGGCGACCCTGCTCCGGTCCAGCCTCCCGCGCAGCTGCGGGACGGCGTCCTCGATCTCGTCGAGCCGGTCCAGGATCCGGCTCATGTCCTCGGCCCGGGATCGTTGGTACAGCGGCGCTTCCGGATCGCCCGGCGCCAGGTTCAGCGTCCGCGAACTCAGGTGGGTGGGCTGGATGACGACGAACCCGTGCGCCGCCCAGTGGTTCACGAGCGGGGCGTAACCGTTGAGCGACGAGAGATGGTTCGAGGGACCCTGGCCGTGCGACAGCAGGATGACCGGCAGCCCGCTTCCGGTCGCGGGCGCGGAAACGCGCAGTTGCAGGTCCACGGACCGATCCGGCGTCGGCAGCACCACCGGGGCGACCGAGAGGACCGGCGTGAGGGTGTTGGCGCTCATGGTGACTCTTTCCCTTGCATGACGGCACCGCACTAAGCGGAACACTGTTCCACAAACATACGGAGCAGTGTTCCGCTTTGTCAAACTCCCCCGGCCATGCCCGCGAGGACGCGCGCGAGCGAGGCCACCTCGGCCGAGAGACCGGTCCAGTCATCGGAAGCCGTGCCGAGGTAGCCCGCCCGCGCGCGCTCCAACAGCACGCGGTCGGCGCCGTCGAGTGCCGTCGCGACGGTGGCCGCCGCGACGTCCTTCGAGACGATCCCGCCGGTTTCGACGGTCACGACGACGCGCGCGAGGGTGAGCAGGACATTGCGTTCGTCGCCTTCGATCTCCGACACGAGGTCCGGGATGACGCCGAGGGCCGCGCTTCGGAGCAGGTCCGGCGGCACCGGATCGACGACGTCGGCGAGCGCGGGGCCCCACAGGACCCGGTGCGCCGAATGAGCCGTGGCCGCGAGGATCACGACGTCGGGATCATCCGCGGGCTCCGGAAGCCATCCCTGGGCGAAGTCCTCCCGAAGCCATTCCCCGTACTGGAAATCCCGCCGATGCCTCTCGTTCCCGGCCACGAGCCCGGTGAGCTCGATCGGACGACGGCTCACCGCCTCAGGGAAACGTCCGGCGTGGCCACGCCAGCCGGAAAGCCGCGACAACAGGGAGACCAGCGCGGCACGTTCCGGTTCGCCGAGCGACCGCCGGGTGACCAGCAGCAGATCGACGTCGCTGTCCGGTTTCAGCCCGCCCGCGGCAGCGGACCCGTAGAGGTACAGCCCGAGGACGTCACCGGGATTCTCACGGTCGAGATGGTCCAGCAGAGGCTCGATGCGCATGCCTAGACGATCACGCACTACGCAAGGTATTTCCGCGCCCAGGTCGTGAAACCCGTGAGCGGGATGCCGAGTTCGCGCGCGAACCGCGGCCGCCCGGGCTGACCGATCACGTTCAGCCACTCGTGCGAAGCGCCCATCGGCGGCATCCCGGCGGCGACAGCCTGCTCCACGCTCATGTCCGGCGCCGTCAGCCGGGTACCCAGCGCTCCCGAAAGGACCTCGGCGATCTCCGTCATGGTCAGGAAGTCGCTCGCCAGCTCGAGTTCGATCCCGCTGAACCGGTCCGGATCGGCGATGGCCGCCGCGGCCGCGACGCCGATGTCGTCCACTGCCGCCAGGGAAAGGCTCGTCGACGGCTTGATGACGCTCACCAGGCCGCCGTCGACGCCGCGCGGGAACAGGAACCTCATGTCGGGCAGGAAGTTCTCCATGAAGAAGCCCGGCTTGAGCAGGGTCCACCGCGGGAAGCCCGCCTCGCGGAGACGGTCCTGGATCGCGGCCTTGGCACCCAGGGTGGGCTCCATCGAAGCCCACCGGCCTTCGGCCCAGCCGGGCGCGTCGACGTGCTGACCGGCTCCGGACACGGAGGTGTGCACGAACTGCGGCACTCCGGCCGCCTTCGCGCCCTCGATGAGGTTGACGCCTTGAGTCACCTCCCCGGCGAAGTCGAACCCTTCCGCGCCGACACCGGGCATCTGCACCGAGAAGACGGCGCGGGCGCCCTTGGCGGCCCGGGTCACGGAATCGACGTCGTGGAGATCACCGACGACGAGTTCGGCGCCGAGCGCTTCGAGGGCTTTCGCCTTGGCCGGGTCGCGCACCAGCGCACGGACGGGAACGCCCGCCGCGAGCAGGGCGCGGGCGGTCGCGCCACCCTGCCTGCCGGTGGCGCCGGTGACCAAAACGGGTGCTGAAGACATGATCGCTCCTTCGGGCAGCTAAACGGCGGGGCCCGCCACTTATCGTCCGCTACGATATGTCGGGGCCCGCCATTTACGCAAACACCGAGGTGAAGACATGTCCGACGGCCGGCGCGCCGACGCGCGGCGCAATTACGCGCACATCCTCGCGGTGGCCGAAGAAGAGGTCGCGGCCCATGGCTCCGGCGCCTCGCTGGAGCAGATCGCCCGCACCGCCAACGTCGGCTCGGCGACGGTGCGCCGCCACTTCCCCACCCGGCGCGCCTTGCTGGAGGCCGTCTCCGCGAAACGGATCGCGGCGCTGTGCGCTCGCGCCGTCGAACTGACCGGCGAGGACGACAGCCGGAAGGCGCTCCTGACCTGGCTCGACGAGGTCGTCTCCTACTCCGTGTCGGCCCGCGGGCTGGCCGCCGCGCTCGCCTACGACGGTCCCACGCACGAGAATTCCTGTTCCGCCGCCATCGAGGAAGCCGGGGACCCGCTCTTGCGACGGGCCGCGCGGGACGGTGTGGTGGCGCCGGAAACCACCGTCGCGGACCTGATCACGCTGATCGTCGGCATCGTCCTGGCCACCGAGCACTACCCGGATCCCGCCGCGCAGGCCGACCGGCTGTTCCGGCTCGCCGTGGCGGGCCTGAGCCCCCGGACATGAAGGGGCCGGAGCGGTCTCCCGCCCCGGCCCCGGTTTTCCCGCCTACCGGATGCTGCGGCGGCCCGACGAGACCACCGCCGGAACCGGTCCGCCGTTGATCACGAACTGCGACCCCGGCTGACGGACGACGTCGCCGTCCGCCGAATTCGTGATCGTCACGTTCGTCAAGGTCGCGCTGCCGCGGGCGCCGCTCATCGCGAGGATGCCGGCGCCGTTGTTCGACTTGTCGATCTTGACGCCGTTCACCGCAGCGGTCACCACTCCGCCACCGGTCTTGAACTGGATGCCGTCGTAGGTCGAGTCGTGGATCTCCGTGTCCCGCAGGACGACCCCGGGAATGTCCTTGCCCTGCGCGAAGAACGTGATCGCGCCGAACTCCTGCTGCTCGCCCCAGAACACGCCGCCGCAGCGGTACAGGGCGTTGTTCGCGATGAGCGTCTCCCCGGAGAACGGCAGCGGATCGTGATCCGTCGCCAGCATGATGCCCGGATAGTTCATCGTGTCGTGGACGACGTTGTTCTCGATCTTGTTGCCGTACCCGCCGTAGATCGCGATCCCGTTGGCCCGCCACGGAAGCTGGATCGTGTTGTTGGCGAACACGTTGTCGTGCGCGATGTCCTGTGAAGTGTCCTTCACGTACTGATTCGCCCACACCGCGAGCGAGTCGTCACCGGTGGTGCGGAACGAAGAATTGAACACCTTCGAGTTCCTGGTGCCGTTGGTGAAGTTGATGCCGTCGGCGTAGGTGTTCCGGATCCGCATGCCGCTGAACTCCAAGCCGTCGGCCGGACCCCAGAGCGCCGGGAGATTGCTGTAGTCCCGGCCGACCCACACGCCGACGTTGGCGTGCTCGATCCACACGTTCGAGATCTTCGTTCCCGTGCCGAACCGGCCGTTGAGGCCGACGCCGCCTTCCGCGCCGCCGTCCCCGCCCCGGATCCGGCCGGACCCGAAAATGGCGATGTCGGAGATCTGGGTGTTCTTGTCGATGTCGAACCCGAAGTTGCCCTCGTGCGGATGGTTGATGCCGCCCGCGTTCTGCGGCTCGATCTCCGAGTACAGCTGCGAATGCCACATCCCGGCGCCGCGGATCGTCACGTTCGAGATGCCGATCTGGTTGTACTGACCACCGCCGTTGGGCACGTTCGGGTCGTCGGTCAGGATCTTCTTCTCCTGCCGCCACTGCCCCGCCGGAATCCAGACGCAGCCGATCACGCCGTTCTGGTCGTCGGTCACCGCGCGCTGGATCGCGGCCGAGTCGTCGTTCCCGTCGTTCGGCACCGCTCCGTATTCCGTGATGGACACGCAGTTCGACGGCTTCTCCGTGGCGGGCGCGACCTGTTCCAGATCGACGAGGTCGACGATGTAGAACGCGGCGTTGTCACCGCTGTCGCGTTGCAGCTTGAACTTCGTGCCCGGCGGGTAGGACCGCGACAGCAGCGCGTGCGACTCGTCGAACAGCCTTCGCGCGTTGGCCTGCGGGGTGTTCGTCAGGCCTTCGGGATCGTCGGTGCTGCCGTAGAGCCAGCTGTGCTTGGACGACAGCGTCAGCTTCTGCGCGAAAGTCCCGTTGACGTACAAACTGAGTGTCGCGTCCTGCCCGCCACCGCCGGGGGCGTCGGGGATGGAGTTGCGCACGACGATGGAGTTCGCCTGGTTCGACGACGTGAACTCGACGTACTGGCCCTGGTTCGCCAGCCGCACGGATTTGCGGCCGGAGGACTCGGTCGCGAAGTTCGTGTGGCCGAAGGTGCGCAGCGGGTCGGCCTCCAGCAGTTGTCCTTGGTACTGCGCGGCTTCCGCCTCGTACTCGACGTACGGGACCGCCGCGCCGCGGCCGACGACGATCGCCCGCGAGAGGCTGTTGTTGGACTCGTTGGTCTCCGTGACCGTGCCGGTCGCGTCGGCCGTCGCGGTCAGGGTCGCGCCCCCGTTGGCGGCGGTCCACGTGCCCGAAATCGCGACGTTCGCGGTGGCACCCGCCTCGATCGCGCCGGTGGCACCGGTCAGCGTGGTGCCTCCGACGGCCAGCAGGGTCACCGAGGTGCCGGCGGGGCTGGTGCCGCGGTTGCGCACCGCGACGGTGAACGACACGGCCGAACCGGCGGCCGGGTTGGGCGGGCTCGAGGTGATACCGGTGACCTCGAGGTCGGGCCCCGGCGACTGACCGATGACCAGCGACGTCGGGGAGGTGAAGGTGTTGTTGGTTTCGTTCTGCTCCGCCACCCTGCCGTCCGGGTCGACGGAGGCCGCGACACTGTAGGTCCCTTGCGGACGTGTACCCGCGTTCACCGTCACCGTGGTGGACGCGCCCGCGGCGAGGGCGGGGACGTCCGCCTCACCGGCGACGGTGCCGCCGAGGCTGACCTTCACGGTCGTCGCGCCCGCGTTCGCTGTGCCGGTGTTCTTCACCGTCGCCGACACGGCAAGCGGGCTCGTCTCCGTCGGGTTCGACGGTGTCCAGGTCGCGCCCGTGACCACGAGATCCGGGTTCGGCGCCGGAGTGCCCATCACCTGGAACTCGGCGACCTGACCGCCGGGAGCGCCGGAGTTGGCGAAGAACTGGAGGCGTACGTCCGACGCTCGTCCGTTCACCGGGATGACCACGGAGTTCTGGCCCACGGCCGGGTCGAAGCGGTGATCCGCCCGCGCGGACAGGGTGGTGAACGCGGTGGCGCCCTGAGCACGGCCGAGGACCTCGAAGTTCTGTGTCCGCGCGGCCCAGACCGTGCCCGGATCGAGCTTCACCACGACCGACTCGACCTCCGCGTCGGCCCCGAGTTTCACCGTCAGCGAGTTCGGGTATCCGGCGGCCGATTCCCAGTACGTGGCGGTGTTGCCGTCGTTGGCGTTGGCGGCGACGAAAGAGTGGACCGTCGAGGTGGCTTCGATCGGTTTGCCCGACGCGAGATTCGCAGGCGTGCCCGGTTCCTGCGGGTCGCCGGTGCCGGGCCCGTAGAGCTCGAATTCCGAAAGCTGCGCGGCGGGCCATCGCGTGTTCGCGGTGATCTGCAAGCGCACGTAGCGGGCCGACGCGGTCATCGGGATCGAGACCGTGTCGGCGCCGGGGGTGAACGTGTAGCCGGTCGGCGCGGCGAGGTCGGTGAACGCCGTGCCGTCGGCGCTTCCGCGCACGCCGATCGTCTGGGTGCGGGACTCCCAGCCCGACGGCAGTTTCAGCACGATCCGCGAGAGGGTCTTGGCCGCCCCGAGGTCGGCTTGGATCCACTGCGGGAACGCGTTGCCCGCGGATTCCCAATAGCTTTCCCGGTTTCCGTCGACGGCGTTCGCGACGGGATAGCCGGGCAGCGCGCTGCCCGCCGACACCGTGCGGGTCAACGGCACCTCGGCGAGGGCGGCGGGTCCGGGTGGGGCGGCGGTACCCGGGGGTGGGCCGCTCGCGGCTGAAGCGAAGGAGAGTCCGGCGACGGAAAGCCCTGCGACCAGGAGACCGGCGACGATCCGGGACAGGCGCATACGTGTCATGGCGTCTTCTCTTCCTTGAGACAGCGGGGAGGGAGCCAGAGCTTTACGAGCATGCAACAACCCGGTGACAAAATGCAAGAAGTTGACATGTTTCAGAAATTTTGCGACTTGCCCTGGATCGACATGACGCCTATTCCGCAGTTCGGTGTACAGCCGTACACTCAAATGCAGCCGAGCCGCGCGGAGGTCGATTCCTGATGGACGTGACGAAAACCTTGAAGTCCGCACTCATCGGGACGACGACCGAGTCGAGGTCCGCGGTGCGGGAGTTGCGCCGGGAGACCGAAGACCTGGTGGCCCGGCGGGCGGGCAGGACGGCGAACCGGCTGACCGAACTGGGTGAACGCCTCGCCGATCTGGTCGTGGTCTCCGGGAGCAGGCTCGCGGGTCTGGCCGATCGGCACAGCGAACCCGTGGGCGAGGGCGTGCGCCGGGAAGCGGGCCGGATCGGCGATTCGGTGGAGCGGCTGTCCGTCACGCTGTCGGATCGGGCGATCCTCCTCGCCGAAGAACTGCTCGACCCGAAGCCGTCCCGGAAGCGAAAGACCCGCGTTTAGGCGTCTGTTCATGCTCGGCACCGGTCCGTCCGTGACACATCGGTGCCAACGGCACTCCCGTGCCGACACTCCGGGTGCCCTGCCGCCCCGCGCCGCCTTCTCCCGTCTTTAGTCGCTATCAACCGCCGTATCCGCTTGCCTAGCATGGGAAAACCGCACCGGATCCGGCCAGGCGACCCCTGGCGATCCCGCCGTGGTCAAAGACGCGCCGTCGTTTTCCTCTTTCTCCTCTGTGTTTCCCCTGCATTGGAAGGCACCATGCGCATCCGAGGTCTCTTCACCGCACTGCTGTGCGCGGCCGGGCTCGTGACGGTCACCCCCGCCGCCGGCGCGGCCCCCATCATCGACGGCGGATACGCCCAGTCCGGTCCGTGGGCCGCCATGATCGAGCAGAACGGTGAGCAGTGGTGCTCCGGTTCGATCATCGGCGCCCGCTGGGTACTCACGGCCCAGCACTGCATCGACGAACCCGGCGCCAAGTATTCGGTCCGTGTCGGAGACGTCGACCACCAGGCCGGGACCTACGCCGTGGCGTCCGCCATCTACACCCCCTCCAGCGGCGCCGACATCGCTTTGCTGCGGCTCGACCGTTCGGTCAGCACGACCTACGCGTCACTGGGCACTTCCGTCTCGGCCGGCGACACCGAATACGTCTATGGCTGGGGCTACAACGAAGACGGTGACCTCCAGCGGTACCTGAAGGTCGCCCAGATGAAGGTGAGCAGTGTCGGGAGTGGACTGATCAAGGCGCGCCGGGGCGACGGCCTGACCAACGGCGGTGACTCGGGCGGACCGGTCTTCGTCGGCGGCAAGCAGGTCGGCGTGCACATCGCGGGCAACAAGGTGGACAGCTCGACGCACACCGCCATCTCGGCGAACCGCACCTGGATCCGCGACACGTCGGGCGTCTAGGTCGTGACACCGGTGAGTCTCCCCGACGAGCTCGGCGCGCAACTGCTCAGGCTGGGCCTCGGGGAGACCGCCGCCCGGATCTACCGCCGGATGCTCGAAAACGCGCCTGTGACGGCCGGGGAACTGGCCTGGCGGGAGGACGACGCGGAGACCGTCCATCTGGCATTGAAGGAACTGGCGGACGCGGGGCTGGCGGTGTCGTCCGGAGTGGACGGAGCCGAGTTCGTCCCCGCGAACCCCGGTGAGGCGCTCGCCGCGCTGACCACGAGACGGCAGGCCGAACTGCACGACGCGCGGCTCGCGGTCCAGACCGCGTACCGCGCGTTCCGGCGGGCGCATTCGGGGATGCCGCACGCGCAGGACCTGCTCGAAGTGGTCACCGGTGACGCGATCCTCCCCCGGCTTCAGCACCTCGCGACCCTGGTGCGAAGACAGGTGCGCCGCCTCGATTCCCCGCCTTACTTCACCGGCGGTCGCCGCAACCTCCTGGAGGAGGAGCAGTTGCGGCGCGGGATCACCTATCGCTGTGTCTACAGTGGAGCTTCACTGGGCGATCCCGGCTACCTCACCGCGAACATCCTGCCGTGCCTGCGCGCGGGCGAGCAGGCACGGCTGCTGCCCGAGCTCCCGGTGAAACTGACGCTTTTCGACGACCGGGCGGCCACCATCGCACTGACCATCCGCGAGGCCGACCGCAACCAGTCCATCGTGATCGTGCGGCCGTGCAGTCTCTTCTCCGCGCTGGAGGGCCTGTTCGAAACCACCTGGGCGGCGGCGCTTCCGCTCGACCAGCGGGGACGGACGGCCGAGCAGCCGATCCGGCCGATCGAACGTGAGCTGCTGATCCTGCTCGCCGCCGGGCGCAAGGACGACGAGATCGCCGCCGAACTCGGCGTCAGCAGGCGCACCCTGTTCCGCTATCTCGAAACCCTGATGGACCGCGCGGGTGTCTCCAGCCGGTTCCAGCTGGGGGTCTTCGCCGCCCACCACGGCTGGCTCTGACCGGCCGAGCCACGCGTTTCGTCCTCTGGATGCGGTCGTCCGCGATACGAACCACCGCATCCAGAGGACGAAATGCGGGCTGCCCTCACCCGGATGGGGTCACCCTGACAGACCATCCCCGCTGCGCCGAACGCGCGGAGAGCGGAAGGTGATCTTGAAAGGAGGGCGGCATCATGGGGAATCACCGACAGCACCACGAGACGGCGTCGCTCCGGATCGCCACCGCCGGTCTGCGGGTTTTCGCGGTCGTCGTCGCGATCGCGGCCTGCGCCTGGTTCGCGCTCTGGCTCGCGTTCACCCTCTGAGCCCGGCCGGCCCAGGCTGGCCTTCCGGCGGGCTTTCGGGTTCCGGCAACGGGCGATCCGGTCCCGGATCGGGGACCCGCTCGGGCACCCCGGGGTCCGGCACCGGCTCGGGCCTGCCCGGATCCGGCACCGGCTCGGGGATCCCGGGCTCGGGCACCCCGGGATCCGGCGGCATGGGGTCCGGCGGCGCCGGAGGCGCGGTCATTCGAACACTCGTCATCGCTGTACCTCCTTGCCCACGCCACTACCCGCCCCGTGACCGGCCGAAACGGAGCACTACCCCGTTTGGGTGGCGATCCAGTCCGCGATGACGTCCGCGCGGGACGTCGTCTCGACCCCGGCGTGCGGGCAGTCCGGTCCGGTGGCCTCCAGAGAAACCAGCGCGCCGCTCTTGCCGCCGGGGACGAAGTATGGAGCTCCCGAGTCGTACGTGCAGGCGCTGGTCGTGATCGACGGCGCCGCGCCGCGGACGCCCACCGTCGTCGGGGCCACCGTCGCCACCTGCACGGTTCCTTGCTGCATCCGTGTCGCCGGAGCGGGATTCGTGGCGGTCAGGCTGCCCCAGCCCGCCAAGGTCAGGTGCAGGCCGATCTGCGGGACCGCCCGGTTCACCGTCAGCGGGGAAACCGTGGTCACCGGGGTGTCGAGTCTGATCAGGGCGACGTCGTTTTCCTTCGCCTGCCGTACTTCGGTCGCCTTACGGGCCACGCCTGATTCGGTCGCCTCGTCGACCAGCCCCAACGTCACCGTCGTCGGATACGGCACCTTGCCCGAGACCCGCTTGCGGTGCGCGTCGTGGAAGCAGTGTCCGGTGGTGATGATCCAGCTCGGCGCGATCAGCGCTCCCGTGCAGAAACTGCCGTAGGTCGAACCGTCCGGGCGGGGGATCTTCGTCATCGCGATCTTCGCGACGAACCCGAATTGCCCTGGTGGCACGTCGGTGCCGTGGGCGACGTCCGGCGCGGCGAGCGCGGCCGGAGCGGTGGTGATGGTCAGGACAGCAGCGGCCAGCAGGGCGCGCAGACGCAATTTCTTACCCTTCGTCGGTGGGGTTCCGAGGCTAGGACCACCGCCCCGACAAGGGGAATTCCCCGACCAGGTGTCACCCGATGGCACGCCGGGCGGGTTCCTCCCGGCGCGCGAGCCAGCGGCGGTAGGCGTGACTGCTGTCGGTGTCGGACCGGTAGGCCGCCTCGGCCGCGGCGATCAGGGCGTCGCTGTGCCCGCCGAAGGCTCCTTCGGTGCTCCAGGCGATCAGGTACCGCATCCACAACGGATCCCCCGCGAGGGAACGGATTGTGATCCCCGGTGAAGCGGGAAAGGTGACCTGGCAAGGGGAAATCGCCCGGCCCGCGGCGATCAGGCGTTGCAGCGGCCGGAGTTCCGTACTCCGGTGCGCGACCTGCGGCCGGAATCCCGCCCGCGCGCAAGCTTCCTCGAAACACTCCGGCCAGCCGGCCCCGTCGGACGGCCCGAGCACCCACCGTTCCCCGGCGAGATCGGCCAGCTCGATCTCGGCGCGGGCGGCGGCCGGATGATCCGCGGCGATCGCCACGAACACCGGTTGCGTGGCCAGCGGCCGCGACATCACCCCCGGGGCCGACGGCAGGGCGTGACCGGGATAGTCGGCGACGACGGCGGCGTCGAGTTGCCCGCCCACGACGAGATCCAGCAGCCGCAACGGCGAGAACTCGGTGGTCACCGAAACCGCTTGCCCCCGCCCGGAATCACCGAGCCGGTCGGCCAGCTCGACGACCATCGAACCGCCGATCCCACCCAGCGCGACAGGACGTTCCTCCCCGTCCGCCAGCCAGCGGGCCGCGTCCCGGTGCATCGTGTCCGCCGCGGCGAGGACGGCCCGCGCGCGGACGAGCACGCATTCACCGAACGCCGTCGGAAAGACCCCGTCCCGGCCGCGCACGAACAAGGCCCCGCCGAACGCGCGCTCGATCCGTTGCACGGCGGCGGTCAGCGCGGGCTGGGAGCTGCCGATCCCGATCGCCGCGCGCGTGATGCTGCCCGCGTCGGCCACGGCGCACACCACTCGCAGGTGACGTAACTCGACGTCCATCACGCGGACCTTATGGCTGTTTGGGATGTGCCGGAAGCCGTCGAAAGTCGGGATCGTTTTTCGTACTCCTCCCCTTTCTCCCCATCCCCGCAAGGAGTACACATGCGACGTGCCTGTCTCATGGTCGCGCTGACCGCCATCCTCGTCGCCGGGTTCACCCCCGCGACGGCGTCGGCGGCCCCCCGATTCACGACGTCGATGGAGGCCTTCGAACCCGGAGGGACCATCACCCGGGTGGACGTCACCCGGCCCTCCTCGGACCGCACCGCCGCCCCACAGTCGATCGCGAACGCCGCCGCGGTGACCCCGATCGAGACCAACGGCCCCAGCGAGACCACCTTCGACCTGGTCTTCGTCGGTGACGGCTACACCTCCTCGCAGCTGGGCACGTACTCGCAGCACGTCCGCTCCAGCATCGCGGCGCTGTTCGCCATCGAGCCGTACAAGAGCTACCGCAAGCAGTTCAACCTCTGGCAGGTCGACGTCGTCTCCCCGCAGTCCGGCATCACCAACGATCCGACCCAGGGGGTGCGGCGCAACACCGCGCTGGGCTCGTACTTCTGGTGCGGCGGGATCGAGCGGCTGTTGTGCGTCAACGAAACCAAGGCGAATCAGTACGCCGCCGCCGCGCCGGACGTCGATCAGGTCATCATGCTCGCCAACACCACCAAGTACGGCGGGGCGGGCGGCGGTGTCGCGACCTCTTCGGGAGGCAACATCCAGGCCAGTCAGATCGTCGCCCACGAACTCGGGCACTCCATCGGCGGGCTGGCCGACGAGTACGACTACGGCACGTGCGAAACCCGGGAACCGCGTGAGCCCAACGCGTCCGCGCTCACGGCCCAGCAGATGAAGGATCGCCGCGCCAAGTGGTACAGCTGGCTCGGCAAGCCGTCCCCCGACGGCGGCACGGTCGGCGCCTTCGAAGGATCCCGCTACTGCAAGACCGGGATGTACCGCCCCAGCGTGAACTCGCTCATGCGCACGCTCGGGCAGCCCTTCAACCCGCCGAGTACCGAGGCGATGATCGCGGGCTTCCACCGCGAAGCCGCCGCCCGGCACTGATCCGGCGTCATGGTCTCCGGGCCGGGCCGCCGGCGTGCTCGGCGAGCCCGGTCGCCATGGCCCGCATGAAGCGGCCGAGGTACCACCGGAAGAACAACGCCTTGCCCCGGCCGACGCGATACGTTCCGTGCCAACGGATCCGGGTCCCGCCGCCGGGTGTCTCGCGCAGCTCGACGGCGGCCTGGTAATCGACCATCACCGGGACGTCCACGCCCTCGTAGGAGAACCGGCGTTCGGGGTCGAGCGCGGTGATCCGCTCCTTGGTGACCGTCTTGCCGGTACGGAAGGCACGGATCGCTCCGACACCGTCGCGTCCGTCGGCGGAAAGTCCCTGTGAAGCACCGACTTCCAGGGAGCCGACGCCCGACCAGGACGGCCAGCTCCGGGCGTCGAGCAACAGTGCCCACACCGCGGCGGGCGGTGCCGTCGATTCGGCGGTGACGTCGTACGACTGCGTTCCAGAACTACTCACGAGATCACCCTAGGAACGGGCGGCCCCGGCGGCCATGCGTCGGATTGCGGTGCGGTGGTCAGGGATTGCGGTACCCGGATGGACGCGTTCCGGTGTGCCGCAGGAAGGCGGCCGACAAGGCGCCGGGGGTGGCGAACCCGCATCTGCTCGCGATCCGGGCGATGGGAAGGTCGGTGTCGCGCAGCAGTCTCTGCGCCTCTTCGATCCTGAGCCTGGCGAGGAACCGGTGCGGTGTCTCGCCGGTCTTCTCCTTGAAGACCCGGATGAAGTGATAGACGCTCAGGTGCACTTCCCCGGCGATTTCGGCAAGGCCGAGCGGATCCGCCAGCCGATCACGCATCAGGGCCACGGCCGCGCGGACCCGGTTGTCCTCTTTCCCCGCGTCCGGCGGAGGCGGCTTCCGCGCGTGCCGGGTGAGCAGGTGCACGGTGAGGAAGGCGGCCGCGGATTCGGCGTACAGGTCGTCGTTCTCCCCCGCCTTCCCGACCGCCCGGACGAGCTCGCCGAGCAGCGGGTCTCCCCCGGCCACGGAAGCCGCCATCGCCTCGTGGTCCACCGCGCGGCCACCCAGGCGGGCGGCGACGGACTCCACGGTGGTGCCCGGAAGGTGCACCTGCAAGCTGCGCATCGACTCGTCGCCGCGGTACCGGCGCCGCACCGGCCTGCCGGGAACGGCGAGTTCGAGCCGCCCCGGCTCCCACTGATGACGGTTCCACCGGCCTTCGCCGCGGGTCTCCATCTCCGCCCTGCCTGACAGCGGCAGGACGAGATGAAGATCCGCGACGGCGGGCAACCGCATGTCCTCGGCGACGGGAACGTGGTCGAACCGCTGGACGAGCAGTGATTCCCAGCCGGAATCCTCCCAGCTGCAATAGGTCCGCCGGACATAGCGGGACATGTCGAAACCGGTGTACGGCTGAAGGTCGAATCGCTCGGAGTCGAACACCACGCTTCGAGGCTAGTCCTTCAGGAGCTCCTTGACCCGCGGCACGACCTGTTCGCCGTAGAGCCGGATCGAGTTCGCGCGCTGCTCGTGCCCGAGTGCGCCGACGCTGTACTTGAGCTGGAATCGCGACAGGCCGAGGGTCCGGATCGCCCAGGCGATCTTCCGCGCGACGGTCTCGGGAGAGCCGACGAACAGCGCGCCGCGCGGACCGGCCATGGCGTCGTAGTCGGCGCGGGACATCGGGCCCCAGCCCCGTTCGGCGCCGATCTTGGCGAAGGCGGCCTGGTGGTGCGGGAAGTGCTGGGCCATCGCGAGTTCGTCGGTCTCGGCGATGTGACCGGGGCTGTGCATGGAGATCGGCAGCTCCTGGTGTCCCGCCTCCTTCAGCGCGCGCCGATACAGGTCGGCCAGCGGGGTGAAGCGCTCCGGCGATCCGCCGATCACCGCCATCACCAGCGGCAGGCCGTACGCGGCCGCGCGGACCACCGACTGCGGGGTGCCGCCGACACCGACCCAAGCGGGCAGGCTGCCCGATTCGGTGACCGGGAAGGCCTGCGCGCCCTCCAGCGCGGGACGGACGGTCCCCGACCAGTCGACCGGCTTCTCGCCCTGCAGGTGGGTGAACAGGTCGAGCTTCTCGGCGAAGAGCGCCTCGTAGTCGTCCAGCGAATAACCGAACAGCGGGAACGACTCGGTGAACGAGCCCCGGCCGAGCGTGACCTCGGCGCGCCCCCGGGAAACGGCGTCCAGCGTGGCGAACCGCTCGTAGACACGCACCGGGTCGTCCGAACTGAGCACGGTCACCGCCGTGCCCAGCCGGATCCGTTCGGTCTGGCCGGCGACCGCCGCCAGGACGACGTCCGGCGACGACACCGCCATCTCCGCGCGGTGGTGTTCGCCGACACCGAAGTAGTCGATGCCCACCTGGTCGGCGAGCACCCCCTCGGCCACGACCTGGCGGATGGCCTCGGCCTGGCTCACCGGCTGGCCGTCCGGGCCGTTCTCGACGTCTCCGAAGGTGTCCAGCCCGAAGGTCGGCTCGTGCCGGGTGCCCAGGATCTCGTAACCCATGTCCAACTCCCCTGAAGTAGTTGAACGCTCAAACGTCGGCGGCGGTGATCCTATTCCGGCTCAGGCGCCGGCGATGTCCCGCGCCAGTTGCCGCGCTTCGGGCAGGGTGAACTTGCCGGTGATCTGGGTTTCCCCGCCGGTGATCGCGGACTGGATCGACGGCGCGGTCAGCACCCGGCTCTTCAGCACCATCGCGACCTGCTTGCCGACGTTCGCCGCGGTCCACTCGGCCCACTTCCGCGAACCCGCGTCGGTGAAGCTGAGACCCACCATCGAACTGCCCGACTGATCCAGCCGCGCGTTCGCCTTGCCGAGGTCGGCTCCGGTGAGGAAGGCCGGCCCGAGCAGGTATTTCGTGCCCTGGACGCGGTCGCAGGCGACCAGCGGGAGCGCCGGATCGTCACCGCCGTCCAACGGGTCCGGCCCCGGCGAGCAGTCGAGCGCCGCCGCGGCGGCCTGCTGCTCGGCGGGGTCCGCGCTCTGCCGGTTCGTCGCGGCGCCCGTCGCCGGACCAGGTGGAAGCTCGGCCAGGACCGGCCGGAACCTCAACCGGGATCCGTCCTTGACCGCGAAACTGTCGCCTTCGGGCTCGGGTTGCCCGGAAACCCCGGATTGACAGCCGGCGAGAGCGAGCAGGACGAGGGCGACCACACCACAGAGGATTCGCACGGGGTCATTCTGTCGTGTCCGGCGTCCTCATGGGGGCGAAACGCCAGGCTTGCAGCACCGAGTCGGTCAGCGCTCACTGTCGGAAATCACCCAGACCGACCTAGCCCCGGCAGGATGACCGGCGGCTACACCGAATTGCCTGCCCGGGACGTCGTGACCGACCGCGTCCGGCTGCTCTGGGCGCCGGGCGGTGCGCCGCCGAAGATCGCCGAGGTCGTTTCCGTCAGTCCACCGCGACGGTGACGGCGGCCGTGTGCACCCTCCCGCCGTGCGAGAACTCCAGGAACAACCGGTATTCGCCCCGTTCCGAGAACAGGGAGTGGAAGGTCAGCTCGCCGTCGACCAGCGCCGCGCCGACCGGTTGGACCGGATGAAGGTGTGTGGCCGACAGCAGCATGGTGTGGAACCCGGTCATATGCCCGTTGGCGCCCAGATGCGGATCGACGGCGGTGATGGGCGCGCCGTCCGGGCCGCGGAGGGCGAAACGGAGAACCTGCGCCCGCATCACCGGGATCCGGCTCGTTCCCTCCGCCCGCTCCACCCGGTAGCCCGTGCTCGTCACGGTGCCCCCGGCGGGAGCGGGCACCGGGACGAAGCTGGTGTCACCGGGAACGGTGAACGGGACGCCGAGCACCACCGGATGTTTCGGGTCCTTGGTGTCGAGCGGGACGAACTCGGCGAACATCCGGTAGGCACCGCCGTCGGTCAGCGCGAGACTCGTGCGCCAGACGTCCCCGTCCAGGACCGGATGCACGTGCTGGAAGACGTTCATGTCGTCGCGCACGGCGAAGAAGTGCAGCTGTTTGGTCTGGTTGTCCAGAAAGCGGGTGACGGGCCGTCCGTCGGGTCCGAGGATCCGGAACGCGACCGGCACCTCGGGACCCCGGACGGCGGGTGTGGTGACCCGCTCGAACCGGTACCCGCTTTCCGCCTCCGACAGTCCGTCGCTGTGCGCGGCGGGCATCAGATCGGCCGTCACGACCGGTTGCTGGTGAGCCGAATGCGCGGAGCCCGGTGTCGGGCGGAGCGCGACGAGCACCGCCGCCGCACCGATCACCAAGGCCAGCGCGAGGAACAACCAATCCGTGATCCGGGGCTTACGCACGATCGGTCCCGGTCACTTCCCGGCGAGAGTGGGCTTCACCACGACCAGGCCCTGTTCGATGCCGTTGACGATGACGATGCCGCTGGCGAAGTACGGGTAGTTGCTCCACGCCCCGTTGAAGTTCGCCGCGTTGCCCGACGGATAGATGTCGAAGTAGCCGACCTCGGACAGCTTCGCCGACGCGACCCCGCTGACGTCGAGGATGCGCAGACCGGCCTGGTAGTTCGCCTGGTAGGAGTACTGGCCCTTGATGTACTGGTTGTGGTCGATCGCGGTGGCGGGCGAACTGTAGACGCCGGTGTGCACGGGGGCGGACAGCTTGGCCAGATCCCAGACGTAGGTCTTGGTGCGCTTGTCGGTGCCGCGCGACTCGTCCAGTTCGTCGTCGAGCAGGAAGTAGCGCTGATCACCGGTCAGCCAGCCCTGGTGCGAGTACTGCGCGCCCGAGTAACCCTTACGGGAGATCTGGACCGGCCTGGCCTTGTCGGTGACGTCGACGATGGTCAGGGTGTCTTCGTTGGCGTTGAAGCAGATCTCCTTGCCGCGGTAGGCCGCGTCCGGTCCGCGGTAGACGACGCACTGGGTGTCGTGGGTGTAGCCGTCCTGTGAGACACAGCCCGCCTTGGCCGGCGCCTTCGGGTTCCGGATGTCGACGATGTGCGGTCCGCCGCTGCACGTGTCGGAGCCGATCGCGTAGGCGAATCCGGTCTCCTCGTTGATCGCGATGTTGTGCGCGGGACCGAACTCCTTGTACAGGGCGTCGGCGGTGAAGGTCTGCGGTGTGGTGACCGCGCGCAGGCGGGTCAGGTCGAACACCTGCATGCCGTGCCCGGTGATGAAGTCGGCCACGATGAAGGCGTGGTTCTTGTACACCTTCATGTCCCGCCACGAGCTGCTGCCGCCGTTGGACGGGAGGTTGCCGAGGAACTTCGGCGAGGTCGGTGTGCTCAGATCGACGAAGGCGGTGCCGTTGGTCCGCCCGACGATGGCGTATTCCTTGCCGGACGAGGGATCGGTCCAGCCCCAGATGTCGTTGCCGTTCCCACCGCCGAGACCCGACAGGGGCAGCACACTGAGCAGGTCGACGTTCTTGCACGGGTAGATGTCGGCCTTGCCGTTGACGCAGGGCACTCCCGCCGCGGTGCCGGTGACGGCGTGCCGCTCGGCCGGCACGTGATCGGCCATGAACGTCCTGGCCGCCGCCTGCCCCTCCGCCGTCTCGGGGTCGTGCGCGGACGCCGCCGTCATCGAGAACACCAACGCGGACGCCGTCAGCACGGCCAGTCCCATCATGCGCACGAGCTTCATCAGAGGGGCTCCTCACCGGGTTTCGGTCGGCCTCCGACGATAGGAGCGCCCACCGCCGTCGTATCCCTCCGAAGGTCTGAGGCTTTTAACCGTTTTGATCAGACCGTCCGGAACGCGTGCCTTGTCTCGGACACCAGCAGGTCCGGCTGCTCCAGTCCCGGGAAATGGCCGCCTCGCTCCAGTTCGGTCCAGCGGTGCAGGTTCCGGTAGCGCCGCTCCGCCCAGCGGAGCTCGGTCGGCCCGGATCGGCCGGGAACTGCGAGACGGCGGTGGGCACGGTCACCGGCAAGGCGTTCTCCTCCGCGCCGTGCGGCTTAAGAGAGGGTCGTGAGCGACAAAGGGGGTTCTGTTGTGCGGTAAGGCAAAGGTGTCGCGTCGTTGTGGCCGGCGAGAGCGTGGGCTGTCACTCAGGGTGAGAGGCGCGTGGAAACAGGGACGTTGAATGTCCTATTTCCACACACCCTTGGAGCTTCTCGGGCCACCTGACCGTGGTGACCGGTCCGGGCACGCGAGACTGTGTGGATTTCTGAGCGTCCAACGCACCAAAATCCACACAGTCGGCACCCGAGGCCCGGCGCCACGCAGAGTCACTGACCCGTTCCGCGGACACGCCACACTTGCCTTGCCTCTCAATAATCCTCGCCGATAAGTTCTCGCACCGACGTCGTGACCTCGCCGAGCACCTCGGGGATCGGCACGACACCGAGGCCGGGGCCCGTCGGCACGGCCAGGTTTCCGTCCCGCAGGACGAACGGTTCGGTGATGTCGGTTTCGTAGTACCGATCCGACGCCGAGACGTCGCCGGGCAGGGTGAAGTTCGGCAGTGCGGCCAGCGCGAGGTTGCCCGCCCGTCCGAGTCCGGTTTCGAGCATCCCGCCGCACCACACCGGGACACCGGACGCGGCGCAGACGTCGTGGATGCGCCGGGCTTCGAGGTAGCCGCCGACGCGGCCGGGTTTGACGTTGACGATCCGGCAGGCCCCGAGCGCGATGGCGTCGGCGGCGGACCGGGCCGACACGATCGATTCGTCCAGGCAGATCGGAGTGCGCAGGCTCCGGACCAGAGTGGCGTGCCCGAGCAGGTCTTCCTCGTCGAGCGGCTGCTCGATCAGCAGCAGGTCGAAGTCGTCGAGGCGGGCGAGGTGGCGGACGTCGGCGCGCGTGTAGGCGGCGTTCGCGTCGACCTGGAGAAGCAGGTCGTCACCGAACCGCTCGCGGACCGCCCGCACCGGCGCGAAGTCCCAGCCGGGTTCGATCTTGAGCTTGATCCGCCGGTAGCCCCGCGCGAGGTAGCCCGCGACGGCGTCGAGCAGTTCCGGCACCGAGTCCATGATGCCCACGGAGACGCCGCTCGGGACGCTGTCGGCGACGGCTCCCAGCCCGGCCGCGAACGACAAGCCGTGCCCGCGGAGCTCGGCGTCCAGGACGGCCATCTCCAGCGCGGCCTTCGCCATCCGATGACCTTTGACCCCGGCGAGCAGCGGCGCCACGGTGTGCGCGGTCATACTCCCTGCCGCCAGCAGCGGTGGCACGAGGTGCCGCAGGAGGACGTCTTCGGCGCCTTCGACGTACTCGGACGAGTAGCTGGCATCGGCCCCGGCGACGCATTCTCCCCAGCCTTCGGCGTCCGATGTGGTCACCTGCACCAGAAGCGCCACGCGTTCGTACTCGATGCCGAGCGAAGTACGGAACGGGCTGACCAGCGGCAGCGCGATCCGCCGGAGTGCGACGCGCTCGATCTTCATCGTCCCTCGCCCCGGGTGAGAACGTAGCCGCAAGCGGCCTTGTCGAAGCCGGTCAGCCGGGCTCCGTCGGCCAGCAGCGCGCCCAGGGTTTCGCGGACGGCGAGCCGCCAGTCCCGGGCGATCGACGGCCGCCGGATCCGGAGAAGGTCGATGTCCGGCGGGATGGCGACCAGCACCGTTTCTTCGCCGCACGGCCGGGAAACCGGGCGATCGTCCTCGATGTCCAGCAGCGCGGGCGGAACCGGGTCCGCGGGCGCGGGACGGTTGTCGTCGCACGCCGCCAGGGTCCGCTCGCCGAGGAGGTCCCAGCGCAGCAAGAGGCGATCCGACTCGTCTTCGTGGTTCAGCCCGTCGGACAGCGGCCCGTAGTAGTCGATCAGGTACTCGTCCGCCGTACCACCGAGTTTGCCCAGATTGAAGTGGGCGTTGCGGGCCACGAGCGGGTCGAAGGTCCAGGTGATCCGGTCGGCGCCGTTCTCGAGGACGTGGGCCCGCTGATCCAGCTTCAGCGCGAAGCCGACCTCGCGGCCGCGGGCCTCGGCATCGACACCGGCGATGTGACTGTGCATCCCCGGCCGTCCGGGCGGCCCCCACAAGCCGATGCAGGCGCCGAGAAGCAGGTCGCCGTCGAACGCTCCCATCACGTAACCCCCGGCGTCGGCCATCGCCTTGACGACGTCGGCGGCGATCGGCGGATGGTCCGGACCGGTCCGCCACACCTCGGACAGGAACCGCTCGCAGGCGAAAGCGTCCGCCATCGATTCCAGTGCCGCCATGCGGACACCGGACTTCTTGGCGGCCTTCGCCGCGCTCATCCGTGCGCTGAGATCCACGATTTTGCATCTTCGATCAACGAAAGGGTGACCACACAGGCATCGAGATCATCGTTCAGATCGAGTTGGGGCAAGCGTTATCTCCTGTCCGTGTGGCGGATTCCTGAGGTCACTTGATTGGGCGCCATGACCCTCGGATGGGGTAAGTACCGCCGTGACGCTCCGCGCAGACCCGAGGTCCCGTTGACGGACGCGGCAGCCAAGGCCTTGGCCGAAGTGGCCCGCCGTCTGGACCGGGACCTCGCCCTGTCCGCCACGGCGTTCGGCCGCACGGGTGTCGCCGTCTACGCCCACAGCGTCTCCGACGGGGCCGCCGGACCGGTCGCGCACGTGTGGATCGACTCCCCCGGCCTGTTGTGGGTCGAGCTGCGCTGTCCGCCGGGCGACGTCTGGGAACGCGCCGCCTCCGCCGTCGCGGAGATGCACGGTGAACTGCTGGGCGAGCTGCTGACCGATCCGACGGTGGACCTCGGCCGCCTCGACGGCCTGTCCGAAGCCACGAAAGCGGTGGTCCTCGCCAGAACCGAGGTCGACCACGGTCCGTATCGCAGTGTCCCGGCACAGATCCGCGCGATCGCCCGCGCCACCCCGGAGACCGTGGCCGTGTACGCCGCCGACGGAACACTGACCTACGCGCGGTTCGTCGCCCTCGCTGACGCACTGGCCGCCCGGATCCGTTCCGTGACAACGGAAAACCGCTCCTTGATCCCCGTGCTCGTCGCGGACGGCCTCGCGCTTCCCTTGTCCTGGGCGGCGGCGATGATCGCCGGGATCGGGTACGTGCCGGTCGATCCCCACTGGCCCGAGGAGCGGATCACGCGCGTTCTGGATCTGCTCGGCGCGCCAGTGGTGCTGTGCGCCGACGTCGCGGCCGTCCCCGCCGCCCACCGCGATCGCGCGCTCGCCGTCGATCTCACCGAACACGAGACTCCCGAAGACCTGCCCGACCCGGGCCCCGACGACGTCGTCTATGGCGTCTACACCTCCGGCACGACCGGAACACCCTTGTGCGCGGTGAATCTCCACCGGGGCCTGACGAACCGGCTGGCGTTCATGGACCGCTGGTTCGACGCGCCGGACGTCCGCGACGTGGTCCTCCAGAACACCCGGCACACGTTCGATTCCGCGTTCTGGCAGCTCTTCTGGCCGTTGACCACCGGCGGCGCGACGGTGGTGCCGTCGACCGGCGACCACCACGACCTGCAGCACACGATCGATCTCATCGAAGCCCACGAAGTGACCGTGACGGACTTCGTGCCCGCGGTCTTGAGCGCGCTGCTGACCCTGGTGCGGCAGCGGCCCGCCACGGCCGGCAGGCTGCGTTCGCTGCGTCATCTCGTGGTCGGCGGCGAACAGATCAACCCGCTCGACGTGCACCGGCTGCGGGAACTGCTCCCGGGACTGCGGGTCAGCAACGCCTACGGCCCGTCCGAAGCTTCCATCGGCATGATCTTCCACGAGGTCGAGGCCCACGATGGTGACGTCGTGCCGTTGGGACGGCCGATCGACAACTGCGTCGCGATCGTCGCCGACGTCGACGGGCGGCCCCTGCCACCGGGCGCGACCGGTGAGATCGTCATCGGCGGCGCCTGTGTCGGCGACGGCTACCACGGCGAACCCGGCCGCACCGCCGAACGGTTCTTCGCTTCGCCGTCGTCCGGCCGGATGTACCGCACCGGCGACCTCGGACACCGCGACGCCGAGGGCCGGTTCCACTTCGGCGGGCGGATCGACCACCAGCTCAAGATCGGCGGCGTGCGGATCGAGCCGGGCGAAATCGAGGCGGCCGCCCTGTCCTGCGCGGGCGTGCGGCAGGCCGTCGCGCTCGTCGTGGACCACGAGCTGGTGCTCGTCACCACCGGCGCGGCGAGTTCCCGGGAGGTGCTCGCCCACCTTCGGAGCCGGTTGCCCCGGGGTTGCCTGCCGCGCCGCGGAGTCGTCGTCGGCGAACTGCCGCTGACCGCCGCGGGCAAGATCGATCGCCGCCTCCTGGCGAGCCGGGTCGAACGGCCCGAAGCGATGCCGGATCCGGACGCCGATCCCGTGCTGGCCGTGCTGCGTAGCGCCTTGAGGTGCCCTGATCTCGCCGCCGACGACGACTTCTTCGCCACGGGCGGCAATTCGCTGCAGGCCGTCGCCGCCGTGGTCGAGCTGAGCGACCGGTTCGGGGTGGAGGTCGGGGTGCGAGACCTCGCGGATCACCCGACGGCGGCCGGGCTGCGTGACCTGATCGCGCGACACGACCGCGTACCGGTCCCGTCGGATCTGGTCGCCGCCGATCTCGCCAGTCTCAGCACGGTCCGGACCCCCTTGCGCGACAAGCGGGACCGGACGGCGTGCACGGTGCTGCTGACCGGCGCGACGGGATTCGTGGGCGCCCGGCTGCTGCACGAACTGCTCGAGAGCACCAGCCTGACGGTGCGCTGCCTGGTCCGCGGCCGCGACGATTCCCACGCGCGGCAACGGGTCCTGGCGGCGCTCGACGCACAACGGCTGGAGCACGAAAGCCACGCAGCGCGGATCACCCTGGTCGCGGGCGACCTCGCCCGGACGGGCTTCGGGCTGACGGCGCCGCGATGGCGGTCACTCGCCGAAGAATGCGATCTGATCGTCCACGCCGGTGCCATGGTCAATTTGCTCTACGACTACCGCATGCACCGCGAGCCCAACGTACTGGGCACCGCGGAAATGATCCGCTTCGCCCGGGCGGCGGGCGGGATCCCGCTGCACTACGTCTCGACGCTCGGCGTGCTGTACGACCACGCGCTGATCAGCGGACACGCGATACCCGAAGACGTCGACATCGTCGACGTGACCCCGCCGTCGAGCGGCTACAGCCTGTCCAAATGGGCCGGTGAGCGACTGGTGCGCGCCGCCGTCGACCTCCCCGTTTCGGTGCTGCGGCTCGGTGAGGTCATGCCCGCGACCGACGTCGCCGTCCCGAATCCGGCGGCGCTGACCCACCTGCTGCTCACCGCCTTCCAGCGGCTCGGGTCGGTGCCCGCGGCGGCGATCCGGTCGGACTACAGCCCGGTCGACACGGTCGCGCGGACGGTCGTGGAAGCCGTCCAGGACCCGGCCGCGCTGGGCCGCGCCCTGCACGTCTACAGCCCGGGAACCGTGCGGTTCGACGAGCTGATCGCCGGCACGGATCGGTTGTCCTGCCTGCGTTTCCTCACCCGCCTGCGGGCAGCGGCGAAGGCCGGTGACGTCGAACTGGGCCTGCTGCTGGCGATCGTCGAACACCGCGCCGGCGGGCGGGCCGACGACGAGACGGCCGTCCGCGAAGTACTCGAGAACCTGTTGCAGGACAACCCGGCGCTGTTCACCACTTCCGCCACCCGGCCGAAGGAACCCGCCAGTGCTTGAAAGGAAGGAGACGCGGATGCGGCAGCGCACCATGGGACGGCTCGGCTGGAAGGTCGGCGAAGTCGGCTACGGCATGTGGGGAATCGGTGGCGGCCCCGGCGGCTTCACCGGCTGGGACTACGACATCGCGCCGGACGCCCTCGACCTCGCCGTCGACCTGGGGTGCACCTTCTTCGACACCGCCTGGGTCTATGGACGTGGTAAGTCCGAGAGCCTGCTCGGCGAACTGCGCCGCCGTCGTCCCGGCGCCGAGATGCGGCTGGCCACCAAGGTCCCGCCGCTCAACCGCGAGTGGCCGCCGCGTCCGCGGGACACGCTCGAAGACGTCTTCCCCGACGGCCACGTCCTCGAATACACCAAGCGGAGCCTCGAAAACCTCGGCGTCGACAAGATCGATCTCCTCCAGTTCCACGTCTGGGAAGACCGCTGGGCGGCCGAACCCGGCTGGCAGCGGGTCGTCACGCGGCTCAAGGACGAGGGCCTGATCGACGGTTTCGGCATCAGCGTCAACCGCTGGGAGCCCACGAATTGCTTCGCCGCCCTCGACACCGGGCTGGTCGACGCGATCCAGGTCATCTACAACGTCTTCGACCAGGCCCCCGAGGACGAGCTCTTCCCTCGCGCGCTCGAAGAGGACATCGCGATCATCGCGCGGGTCCCGTTCGACGAGGGATCCCTGACCGGGAACCTGAGCGCCGGCACCACGTTCCCGCCCGAGGACTGGCGTGCCGTCTACTTCGGACCGGAGAACCTGCCGCCCACCGTCGAACGGGTCGACGCGCTCCGGGAACTGGTGCCCGACGGCATGACCATGCCGGAACTGGCGCTGCGGTTCATCCTCCACCATCCCGCCGTTTCCGCGGTGATCCCCGGTATGCGCCGTCCCGAGCACGTGCGGTCGAACCTCGCGGTGTCCGGCGCCGCGCCGTTGCCGCCGGAACTCCTCGACGCGGTACGTGCCCATCGCTGGGACCGGAAACCCACGCACTGGTCCATGTGAAGACCGAGGAGAACCGGTGACCCGAACCCATGAGCCGCCACTGTCCACAGTGGAGGGCAATGTCTGGACGTCCGTGGCAGGCCAGGCCGTCCGGACGCCCCAAGCCGTGGCGCTGGCCGACGCCGACGGCGAGCTCGGCTACGAAGCCCTCGTCGGCCTGGCCACCGCGATGGCCGGCAGGCTGGCCGAAGCCGGAGTAGGACCCGGCGACCTGGTCGGGGTCCGGTTGCCGCGCGGCCGGGACGCGATCGTGGCCCTGCTCGCGGTGCTGCGCGCCGGAGCGGGCTACGTGCCGCTGGACCCGGTCTATCCGGAAGCCCGGCTGGCCATGATGGTCGAGGAGACGCGGCCCAGCGCGCTGATCACGGCCGACGGCGTCGTCCCGCTGCCCGGCGGATCGCGGCACCGGGAACCCGCGTACGTCATCTTCACCTCGGGTTCGACAGGCCGCCCGAAAGGCGTCCTGATCGGCCGGCGGTCGCTGCGTGACTTCACCAGCGCCTTCGCGGACAGGTTCGCCTTCGCCGAGGGCGACCGGATCCTGCAATTCGCGTCGCTGAGCTTCGACACCAGCGTCGAGGAGATCTTCTGCACGCTGATCCGGGGCGCCACCCTCGTCCTGCGCGACGACGACATGATCAGCAGGCCCGACCTGTTCTTCGAACGGTGCGGCGCGCTCGGGATCACCGTGCTGGACCTGCCGACCGCGTACTGGCACGAGCTCGTCGCGGCCCTCGACCGCGGCGAGACCGCCGTTCCGGCCGGCGTGCGGTGCGTGATCATCGGCGGCGAGACCGCGCGGCCCGACGCGGTACGCCGCTGGCAGGCCGCGGTGGGCGGCGCGACCCGGCTGTACAACAGCTACGGCCCGACCGAGACCACGGTGGGCGCCACGGCCACGGACGTGACCGAATGGTCCGGCGAGGTGGTGCCGATCGGGACCCCCCATCCGGGCGTGACCTGCCGGATCGGCGCAGACGGCGAACTGCTGATCGGCGGGATCGGCGTGGCCGAGGGATATCTGAACCGGCCGGAGCTGACCGCCGAGCGTTTCGTGACGACACCGGATTGGGGCCGTGAGTACCGGACGGGCGACCGGGTCCGCTGGTCCCAAGACGGGCAGCTGGAGTTCCTCGGGAGACTCGACGATCAGGTCAAGATCCGGGGTCACCGGGTGGAACCCGGCGAGGTGGAGGCCGCGCTGCGGCAGGTGGACGGCATCACCGACGCCGTCGTCCTCGTCGACGACCGGACCGGCCGGGCCCGGCTGATCGGGCACCTGGTCACCGGCACGACCGACCTCACGACGGTGCGGGACGCGCTGAGCGACGTCCTGCCCACGCATCTCATCCCCGCCGTCTTGGTCCGGCACGACCGGTTCCCGCTGAACCCGCAAGGGAAGATCGACAAGAAGGCGCTGGCGGCCGAGGTACCGTCCGGCAACGCCGGCGAAAGCGGGCTCTCGGCGTCCGAGCGGTCAGCGGCCACGCTGTTCGAGGAGATCCTCGGTGGTGCCATCACCGGCGCGTCCGACGATTTCCTTTCCCTCGGCGGTGATTCACTGGACGCGGTCCGCCTCATCGCCGCCCTGCGCCTGCGCCACGGCGCGGAACTGACCCTCACCAGGTGGTACGCGGATCCGACCGTCTCCGCGCTCGCCGAGGTGATCTCCAGCGCGTCCGGGGCGACCGAGACCGTCCTGCCGGGCCTCGCGGAGGGCGTCCCGCACCCGCTGAGCCCGATGCAACGCGATTACTGGATCGCCGAGCAGTTGTGCGGTCTTCCCGTCTACACCTTGGGAATCCGGTACCGCTGGGCCGAAGAGGTCGACGTCGCAGGCCTGACCGCCGCGCTCGCCGAACTGTCGCGGCGGCATCCGCTGCTGCGAGCGCGTTTCCCCGACGACGGCACCGAACCGAGCATGGTCATCGAGCCGGAGGCGACGGTGCCGCTCACGCTCGGCGCACCGGATCGCGGCGGAATCGACGTCCGGCGCGGCCCGATCGCGCACGCGTTCCTCGACGGCGGAGAACTCGTCCTGACCGTGCACCACCTCGCCTTCGACGGCTGGTCGGCGGGCGTGCTGGGCCGGGAACTCGCCGCGCTGTACTCGGACGCGGCCCTCCCACCTGCCCTCCCCGCGCCTGACCTCGCCGCTCGGGCCGCTCTGGCCAAGAGCGACCGACCGCTCGTCTCGTACTGGCGAGACCGGTTCGACGGCGCCGACCTCGACCTCGAACTGCCCGCCGACCGGCCCCGTCCGGCTGCCCGCACGTACGCCTCCGAGCGGGTCGTCCGGCGGCTCGACCCCGCTCTCCTGAACCGGCTGCGCACGTATGCCGGTGAGCGGCGGGCGAGCCTGTTCATGGTGGTCCTGGCCGGTTTGCAGGTCGTGCTGCGGCGCTACACCGGCCGCACCGACGTCACCGTGCTGGCGCCGGTGGCGGGGCGGTCGGCGGGCGAACTCGCGTCGCTGGTCGGTCCCGCGCTGAACGTCCTGCCGTTGCGCGGCGACGTGACAGGCGAGCCGTCGTTCCCCGAACTCGTCGCCCGGGTCCGGGACGCCGTGCTCGGCGACCTCGACCATCAGGCGCTGGCATTGCCCGACCTGGTGACCGCGCTGGCCCGGCCCGGTGGGAAGCGGCTGAGCCCGGTCATGCTGACCGTGCACAACACCCCGGCGCCCGGTGACCCGATCCTGCGCTACACCGGCGAACTGGCGCCGTCCGCCTCCATGGTCGACCTGGCGATCGCCCTCGACTTCCCCGCCGACGGCCCGGTCCTGCACGCCGACTACGCCACCGAACTCTTCGACGGCGCACGGGCCGAAGCCGCCCTCGACCATCTCCTGACCGTCCTGGACGCGGCGACGGCGGACCCGGCCACGCCGGTCACCCGGCTCCCGATGCTCACCGACGTCGAGCGCCGTCGCGTCCTCGACGACTGGAACGACATCGTCGCCCCGCTACCGGACGCGACCGCCGTGCATCGGCTGTTCGAACGACACGCGCTCGCGACGCCCGGCGCGCCCGCGCTCACCGTCGGCGGCGACACGATCGGCTACGGCGAACTGAATCGCCGGGCCAACCGGCTGGCGCGTCGGCTCCGGGAAGAGGGCGTGCGGCCCGGCGATCGGGTGGCGATCAACCTGGATCGCGGTACGGCGCTCTTCACCGCGATGTGGGCCGTGCTCAAGGCAGGCGGAGCGTATGTGCCGCTGGATCCGGCCTACCCCGCCGATCGCCTGGAGTACATGCTGGCCGACAGCGCTCCGACGGTCGTCGTCGACGCGGACTACCTGGCCGAGGACCTCCCCGGCGACGACAGCGACCTGCCGCCGGTCAACACCGCGGACGATCCCGCGTACGTCATCTACACCTCGGGTTCCACGGGTAGGCCCAAGGGCGTCGTCGTCACGCACGGGAACCTGGTCCACGCGGCGGGGATGTGGCAGCAGGCCTACCGGCTCCGTCCCGAATGGACGTATCTGCAGGCGGCCAGTTTCTCCTTCGACATGTTCGTCGGCGAGACCCTGCGGGCGCACCTCAGCGGCGGCCGCCTGGTCGTCGCCCCCCGCGAGACCCTGCTCGATCCCGCCGATCTCCTCGCGCTGATGAAATCCGAGCGGGTGAACTGCACCGAACTCGTGCCCGCGGTGCTGCGCGCGCTGCTCGACCACACCGAAAGCACCGGGCAGGACCTCGGCTTCGTCCACCTGCTCATCGGCGGCGGCGAGAAGTGGCACGTCAAGGAGTTCCGCCTCGCGAGGCGTCTCGTCGGGCCGGACAACCGCGTCGTCAACTCCTACGGCGTCACCGAGGTCACCGTCGACAACGTCTGCTTCGAAGGCTCTGTCGACCACCTCGCCGACGACGCGCCGCTGCCCATCGGGCGGCCTTTCCCGAACAACCGCGTCTATGTGCTGGACGCCTACCGCCAGCCGGTGCCCGCGGGCGTCGTCGGTGAGCTGTACCTGGGCGGCCTCGGAGTCGTCCCCGGCTATCACGAGCGGCCGGAGCTGTCCGAGGACCGGTTCGTGCCGGATCCGTTCTCCCCGGGTGCCCGGATGTACCGCACCGGTGATTCGGCCCGGTTCCAGCTCGACGGCACGGTCGATTTCCTCGGCAGGCTCGACGACCAGGTCAAGGTCAACGGCTACCGGATCGAACTCGGCGAGGTCGAGGCCGCGCTGGGCGCGCTGCCCGAGGTGGTGGCGTGCGCCGCCGCTCCCCACGGCGCGCAGCTCGTCGGGTACGTCGTGACCCGCGACGGGTCGGACGCCGACGAGGCCGCGTACCGCGAGACGCTCGCTGTCGGCCTGCCACCGCAGATGGTCCCCGCGAGGATCCTCACCTTGCCCGCTCTCCCGTTGTCGCCCAACGGAAAACTGAACCGGCGTGCGCTGCCCGCCCCGTCGGGCGGTGGGCCGCGTTCCTCCGGAGCGACGGCACGGACAGACACCGAGAAGCGGATCGCGGCGGCGTGGTCGGACGTGCTCGGGGTCACCGATCCCGACATCGACGACAGCTTCTTCGCGCTCGGCGGGGATTCCTTCGCCGCGCTCAAGGTGGTCCGGCGGATCGAGCCCTCCCCCAGCCTGGTCGAGTTGTACCAGCACGCCACCATCCGGCGGCTGGCCGCGCACCTCGACGCGCGTCCGGGAACCGACCACCGCCTCCTGCATCGGCTGACTGCCACGGACGCGGCCGTCGGCGGCCACACGGTCGTGGCCGTGCCCTATTCCGGTGGCAGCGCCGTCGCGTATCAGCCACTCGCCGACGCGCTGCCGTCCGGCTGGGCGCTGCACGCGGCGGAACTGCCCGGCCACGACCGCTCCAGACCCGACGAGGAACTGGAGCCGATCGCCGTCGTGTCCGGCCGGATCGTCGAAGAGCTGAGGGCGATCGAGGGCCCGATCGTCCTTTATGGACACTGTCTCGGCGTCGCGCTCACCGTGGAGGTGGCACGGCGTGCCGAGGCGGCCGGTCTGCCCGTGGCCGGTGTCGCCCTCGGCGCGGGTTTCCCCACGGCACGGCTGCCGGGACGCGTCTTCGACTGGATCTACCGGCACCTCCCGGTGGACCGCTTCACCTCCGACCGGGAGTACCTCGCCTATCTCCGGGCGCGGGGCGGCTTCACCGATCTCGACGACGACGGGCAGAAGGCTTTCGTGCTGCGCAACGTGCGGCACGACGCGCGCGACGCGGAGGAGTACTTCACCGCCGCGTACCGGGGGACTTACGAACCGCTGAAGGCGCCGGTGCTCACCGTCGTCGGCGCGCGCGACCGGGTCACCGAGCACTATCAGGAACGTCGTCAGGAATGGCGGCACTTCACCGAAGGCGACGTCGGTCTCGCCGTACTGCCGCAAGCCGGGCACTTCTTCCTCAAAAGTCATGCGGAACCACTCGCCGAGGCACTGGCCGCGTTCGTCTCCGGACAGCCTTCCGCCGAGGAGCGGGCTCCGGTGACGAGCGCGGAGCCCGATCTGCGCAAGTTCGCGGTGGTCGCGTTCGGGCAGCTCCTGTCGATGGTCGGCAGCGGGCTGAGCACCCTGGTGCTGAGCATCTGGGTGCTCCAGCGGACCGGCTCGATCACCTCGTTCGCCCTGGTCAGCGCGATCGGGTTGCTTCCCGGCATCCTGGCCGGTCCGCTCGCGGGCGCCGTCGCCGACCGATGGGACCGGCGGAAGGTCATGCTGGTGAGCGACAGCATGGCGGGGCTTTCGATGGCCGCGCTGGCGTTCCTGATGCTGTCGGACGGCCTGCATCTCTGGCACGTCTATCTCGCCGTGACGGTGACTTCGGTGGCAGGCGCGTTCCAACGGCCCGCCTATCTCGCGGCGGTCGCCCAGCTGGTGCCGAAGCGCTATCTCGGGCACGCCGCCGGGATCGGGCAGCTCGGGGTCGGGGTCGGGCTGGTGTTCTCCCCCATGCTCGGTGCCGCGCTGATCGGCCCGATCGGGATCAGCGGCGTCCTGCTCGTCGACATGGGCACCTTCGCCGCCGGCGCGCTGACGCTGTTGTTCGTCCGCTTCCCGAACCTGTTGTTCCGGCGGCGCGAGGAGAACTTCCGCACGGAGATCCGCAACGGCTGGCAGTTCATCACCCGCCGCCCAGGCCTGCGCGCCGCCCTCCGGTTCTTCGTCGTCGACCACGTCTTCTACACCCTGGGCTTCGCCGTGATCACGCCGATGCTGCTGGTGGAGCAGCCGGCGTCGGTGCTGGGTGTGGCGCTGGGCGCGGGCGGTGTCGGCGGGCTCACCGGCAGCGTCGTGATGGGACTCTGGGGTGGGACGGCCCGGCGCAGCCACGGGATGCTGATCGCGATGGGCGTCGGCAGTGTCGCGATGATCCTCGTCGGCGTGACGACGTCGCCCGCGCTGATCATCGCCGGGATGTTCCTCGTCGGCTTCGGCGAATCACTCGCCGACGGGCACTGGATCGCGATCATCCAGGGCAAGGTCAACCTCGAACTCCAGGGCAGGGTGCTGTCCCTCTTCATCACCTTGATGATGCTGACGATGCCGCTGGGTTACCTGGTCGTCGGGCCGCTGGCCGAACGGTTCGTCCAGCCGCTGTTCGACTCGCCGGGACGCGGCCTCGCGTCACTGATCGTCCTCAGTGGACTGTTGCAGCTGGCCTGGGCGATCCGCGGCTGGTTCACCGCGCGGCTGAGGCTGATCGAGGACGAGCTGCCCGACGCCGTACCGCCCGCGAACATCGGCACGCGCGACGACCTGCAACGCGAGGCCGACGAACTGCTCGCAGCCCACAATCGGTGAAGGGGAACGGTTCCGTGCTGCCTCGGACATCCAGTCTCGCCCCCGCGGACGACCTGCTGCCGGGAGTCCGCGTGTTCCTCGCGGACGAAACCCACTATCCCTCCGGCAGCCACAAGGAACCCGCCGCCCACGCGATCGTGGCCCGAGCGGTCGCGGACGGGCACGACCGGGTCGTCGTGGGCTCGTGCGGCAGCTACGGGCGGGCGATGGCGACAGCCTGCGCGGCGGCGGGAGTGCGCTGCACCGTCGTCCTACCCGCTGCCTGGGGCGACGGAGGGGCCTTCGCCGCCGCGACCGGGGCGGACGTCCACTTCGTGCCCGGAGGCTACGAAGACGCCGTGGACGCTTCACATCGCCTCGCCGTCTCGGAAGGAGCGATGGACGGGAACGTCGACGGGCCCTACAAGAACGTGATCCTTCAGGGACACGGCCACGTCATCAATTCCCTGTACGCGGAGTCAGGCCCCGCGCCGGCGTCCTGGTGGATCCCGGTCGGCAACGGCACGACGATCGTCGCGGCCCACCGGCGGCTTCGCGCGCTCGGCTGGCCCGCGGCCCTGCACGGCGTCGGCTCCCCCGGCAACAACCCGATCGTGACGAGCTGGCCGGGACCGTACCGGACGCTGCCTCGTGACGTCGTCGTCACGACGGAACACAACGAGCCTCTGGTGAACTGGCACGCCCTCCACGGCCCCGACGCGCTGGCCGCGATCGACGACTCCGGCGGCGCGGTACACGCCGTGGCCGACGACGAACTCCTTGCCGCCCAAGCTTTACTGGCGCGGCACGGCATGGCTGTCGGCGCGGCGGGTTCGGCCGCGCTGGCCGGGCTGATGGCGTACGTTCGGACGGGTCCGGTCAGGGGGAATCAGATCGTTCTGTTGAGCGGTCGGTGAGGGTGTTCGACGGTTCAGTGCCGAGAACCTCTCTGGTTGTCGCGGCAAACCTCCTGACCGAGGCAAGCAATGGCACTGTGTTCACCGGATGACCGTCCATCACCTGGTCGAGATGTTTGGCGAAAACCCCGATCAGCTCGGTAGCCTGATCACGAACATCTGCGGGGCCGACTACACCTAGCGGCGCGTAGAGGTCCCTAGCCGTCGCGGTGAGCTCAAGGAGCCGTTCCCGCCGCACTTGATCGAGGTCTCCTCCATCTCGGAGTAGGTCACTGACATACCTTAGCTCTATCCGTACATTCGAGATGGCGGCAAGAAAAGCCGTGTAGATCCGAACGCGTTGATCACGCCAGTATCGCTCGGTCTCGACTTCGCGTTCCTCTGTCCACCGTTGCCGTTCTCGAGTCCACCTGAGGTCTTCGCGGGCTTGTTCCCGACGCCAGCGCCTGTCTTCCCGATAGGCGTTGACGAGCTGGCCGGCGACCACGCCGATGATTCCCAACAGAGCGACGGCCAAGGTCGTCCAGAGAGGTACCTGCCCACCTTGCATAGTCGCAGTCTAAGCGCGTCGCCCTGTCGAGAGTCAGGGCAAGATGGTGTGTCAAGGCGTGGCGTCTCCGGGCATGCCGAAGTGCCCGTCGCCGGTGTGGCCGACAGGCTCCTCGGGTCATGCAGGGAGTTCAGGCGCGGTGGAGGGTGTTGCGCCGGATTCGTTGTAGCGGGTCCAAGTACTGGGGCGGAATGAACTCCGGTAACCCGTCAGCCGCCATGCGGACGTGCCAGTCGCCGTGGTGGATCAGCCGGTGATGAAAACCGCACAGCAGCACGAGGTTCCGGAGATCAGTGGGGCCGCCATCTGCCCAGTGATGAATGTGGTGGGCGTGGCAGTTCTTCGGTTTTCGATGACACCCCGGGAACGCACAGCCCCGGTCCCGGATATTGAGCGCCCGTCTCTGACCTGGGGTGACGAACCGTCTCAGCCGTCCCACATCCAGGGGCTCCCCAGCCGCGTTCATCACCACAGGAAGCATCAGACAGTCGCACGCGGCCATCCGCGCCTCGCGGGCGGTCATGGTCCCGACAAAATCGAGGCAGGCTTTCCCGATCCCGGTCTTCAGCTCTTCCAGGCCAATGGTCACGTGCACCAACGTCCGGTACCCGCTGGTGCCAGGCTGATCAGGACAGGCAATCGCCAAGTCAAGAAGCTCGGCCCACGCATCGCCCTGGCGCTCGCACTTCATCCGCAAGTCAGCTTGCCCGAACTCGTCCACCGGACGCGGCTTCGCGTACGCCTCCAGGGCAGCTGCGGTGCGAGCTCCCAGCTCGTCATCGAGCAGGCCGGTGAGTTTCCAGAACCCGTCTCGACGGCGCTCGATGGTGATTTCCCGGCGTGGCTGCTTCGGCTCGGGGTCTTTGGGTTCGTTGCCGTCCGGGTCGAGCCAGCCGAGGATGTCCTCGGCGGCCTTCGTCACCTGCCGCGGACCAGCGCCACGACCCAGGTTCCCGAGGATCTTCTCCGTACTCTCCCGATCCTCCACCGACGTATCGGACGGGAGTCTCCCCAAGATCTCCAGGATCTGATCGATCCGCTCATCCCCGATCATGCCCTCAGCAGCCGCCGCACCCGTAGTGGGCGCAAAGGCGGGAACCTCCGTGCCATCCAAAGCACGAGTCGGATTCAACGCGATCGCCCGCTTCACCACCGACTGCGCCTCACCCCGCGACAGCCCAGCCACATCGGCAAACCACGCCGCCGTCGAACCATAGCCATACAAGTCCTTCGAACCCCGAGACTCCACCTCCGCCAAAAACTGCCCCAGAGCAGCGGACGCAACCCGCATCAACTGCAAGAACTGCTGCACACCATGCGCAAGCTCCAGCTTGCCGGCGCGCCACAACTCCTGCGGAAGTTCGGGAAGGAAGGTCTCGGACACACCTCCATAATACACCAAAATATCGAACACGTGTTCGCAATTTTAGGTCACCATCAACTGGCACATTTACCACCAACGGGTGATCCAACGAATCCGCAATCAGTCGACTAATTGCGGATGCAACGAAGAGTAAGATTCCCCCGATCACTACAACGCCAGACTCAGCCCTCAACCCGAGTAAGCGCTTCCCAGCTGCTCAAGGACCCTGCGATACCGATCACCGGAACTCAGGGAATCTCCCCGATGCGCCATCCCCGAAGAGGAGCGAGAGTGCAACCAAAGGTCCGCCCAAGAAGGAGAACAGTACGCAGTGACGTCACCGGCCGAACAGCTCGAATCCTCTCTCATCACGACCCTGGAGGAGAAAACCGCCCGAGGCTACACGGAGAACCTGCCTCCCGTCCGGGGCTGGCATCCGGGCGCCAGAGTCGGAGCCACCGCCGATCGCGGAGCGCTGCTCGCCTACAACGACGACGGTGCCGACGGAATCTGCAATCTCGAGAGCGGCCTGGGCATGTGGCTGAATCTGGACCTCGGAGGACACGACCGGGATTTCACGCAGCGCCCGTATTCGGTTTGGCGGTGGCGGCCCGCGGCCAACGGCGATACCGCCTGGCTGCTGGGCGCCCTCGCCCCTGAAGCGGCCCGGCTGGAACTGGTCTGCGATGACGGCACGGTGGCCGAGGCCGACATCGTGGACGGCACCTACGCCGCGGAATTGGCCGTCGACATGGTGAGTTTGCGCGACGCGAACGGAAGGCTGAGCGTTCACGAGGCCGGGTCCGAGGAAAGCCGCGCCGAGTTCGAAAGAGTGCTGGTGGACGGGCGAAGGGAAATGACCCGGCTCAAGGTCCGGGTCTACGACAGCGCCGGCGCCGTCCTCTACGACGACGCGGCGATCAACGCCACCGACTAAGGCGATCAACGCCACCGACTAGAGCTCACCAAAGCTCTCAGTACCCGACAGCGTGCAATTTGGCATGCAGCGCGGCAAGCCGGGGAGACTGCTTCGCCGCCTTCGCTCCCACAGCCGCATCGACCATGCCCCGCGCACCGCGCAAGCACTCGGGTGATCCGGCGAAGCCGGTGTTCGTCGTGCCCAACGTGGTGACGACGCGGCCGTCGTCCTCGGCGGAACCCGGCGGGACGAGCATGATGTCGTCGGCGCGCACCGTTTCGCCGGACTGGAGCCGGAGCAGGAGATCGACGTGGAAGATCTGGACGAGGTCGTTCTCGACCATCCGCTCCGGCCCCACCGAGACGGCGAAGCGGTCCTTGCGTTTGCCTTCGACCTCGAACATCTTGTCCTGCCCGAAAACCTGGCCGGTCACCTTCCGGTCGGTCGGGATCAGGATGTCGAACTCGGCGGTGGCGCTGAGCGGACCGCCGCCACAGGCCCGCAGCGCGTAGACGGCGCGAACCTCCACGTCGACCCGGGTGATCAAAGCCGACTGATCGTGCAGATTCTCCACGGCGACATCCACCGCGGCCGCGCTGATCGGGCCATCCGACGCCGGATCCTCCTCGCCTTCCGAAACCTTCATCGGGATCTTGTCGAGAGAAGTCGCCTCGTACGAGACGATCCGGAGTTTCGAGGTGAGCGAGACGTCGAGCGCGACGGAGTCCTGATCGATAGCCGCTGTCGCGACGAGCACCGAAGCCACGCCCGCGGCCAGGCCGACGACGCTGATGATCGCCAAGAACAGCGGCGAGGCATACCATTTGGGCGGAGGCGCCGGCTTCGTCCTGCGCCTCTTTCTCCGTGACATCACCCGGTATCCCCTTCGTCAGCTGACGGCTCCGCACAGGAGTCGTCGCGACTTCTCAGGTGTTACAAGGTTTTCGTGATCACGGCACGAGGTCAGCCGCCGGCCACCAACCGGCCGAGCAGCGACCCGGCGTCCTCCGCCAGCCCCTCCCCCGCGTTCTCTTCCCCGGCGAGATGATGCAGTAACGCTTGCTGGAACAAGCCGTCGAAAGCGGCGTAAGCGACCGGCGGCGGCACGACGGGCGACGCTCCGGCGAGTTCTGCGTAGCGCTCCACGACGCGCCAGATCATCGCCTGCCGTTGCGTGTCGATCTCGAGCACGTCGGCGCGGAACGCTTCCTCGAACAGGCTTTGGTTGCGCAGGTCGTACCACAGCCGGTGCATCACGGCGTCGGCTCGCAAAGTGCCAGCCATCGCGGCACCGAAACCCTGTTCGAGCTCCTCCGCCGACCGCGCCATGGCCACGGCTTCGTCATAGCGGGTCACGCACACTTCTTCGAATTTGCGGACCGCGTAGGTCAGCAGTTCGACCTTGTCGGTGAAGTAGTAGTGCAGCACCCCGTGCGAGAAGTTCGACTTCTGGGCGATTTCCCGCAGGCTCGTCCTGGCGTACCCCAGCTCGGACAGCGCCTGCAGGGTGGACTCCGCCAGTTCCGCCCGGCGCTGGGCGAACTTGTCCACGCTCCGGCGTGCGATCCGCTCGCTCGTCTCGGTCACCACGAGTTCCTGTCGGTCCGGGAGCCCGCGCCTGTCGCGGGTCCCTCAGTCTAGCGTCGCGGAAATCTTGACGAGTGTCCAAGAAAATCTTGACGACTGTCCAAAACAAGCTCAAGATGTGACCCACACCGCAACCGCGGACCGTCTCAAGGAGGAGAAGTCCATGGGTTCGTACGACCTTTCGGGCCGAAAAGCCCTGGTCACGGGCGGAGCGCAGGGCCTGGGAGCCGGAATGGCCGAAGCGCTCGCCCTGGCGGGTGCCTCGGTGGTCATCGGCGACGTCCAGGAGGATCTCGGGCGCGCCACCGCCGATCAGATCAAGCAGAAAGGCGCTTCCGCGGGCTTCGTCCGGCTGGACGTCACCGACGAGCGGAGCTGGGAACAGGCGATCACCGCGGTCGTCGGCGAACTCGGCGGGCTGGACATCGTGGTGAACAACGCCGGCGTCGAGATCACCGGGCTCGTCGCCGAACTGGACCCCGCCGATGTGCGCAAGATGCTCGAGGTCAACGTGCTGGGCACCGCCCTCGGCGTGAAGCACGCCTTCCGCGCGATGCGGCCGGGCGGCCCGGCGGGCGCCGGTGGTGCCGTCGTGAACATCGCCTCGGTCGCCGCGACCATCGCCTTCCCCGGTATCGCCGGTTACTCGGCGACGAAGTCCGCGGTCGACAGGCTCACCAGGGTGGCCGCGATGGAGGCCGGGAAGCTCGGCTACGGCGTGCGCGTCAACTGCGTCTACCCAGGCCTGGTGCCCACCCAGATGGGCAACCAGCTCGCCCAGGACGTCGTCGAGGTCGGCCTGTTCCCCAGCGTCGAGGACGCCATCGGCGCGGTCGTCGGGCAGACCCCCGCCGGACGGCTCGGGGAGGTCTCGGACATGGCCGACGCCGTCGTGTTCCTCGCCTCCGACGCGGCGCGTTTCATCACCGGGGCCGGACTCCCGGTCGACGGCGGCATGGGCATGTGACCAGCACGAACCCGAAAGGAAACACCATGAGCAGCCCCAAACCCGTCGTGGTCTACGGCGCCTCCGGCTACACCGGACGGCTGATCTGCGAGTACCTGCGCGAGTACAACGTCCCGTTCGTCGCCGCCGGCCGCGACAAGGCCCGCCTCCAGGAGGCGATCGATCAGGTCCCCGGCCTCGACACCATCGACCACGAGGTCGTCGAGGTCTCGCATGACGTCGAAGCGCTCACCGAACTCTTCCGCGACGCCAAGGTCGTGTGCAACACCGTCGGCCCGTTCAGCGAGTACGGCCACGAGGTCGTCGAAGCCTGTCTGCGCACCGGCACGCATTACCTCGACACCACCGGCGAACAGGACTGGCTGATCTCGGCCGAAGAGCGCTATGGCGCGCGGATGGCGGAGAAGGGGCTCCTGCTCTCCCCCGGCATCGCCCAGATGTACACCACCGGCGAGATCGCGGCGAACCTCTGCCTGGAGACCCCCGGACTGGACACTTTGGACATCCTGGTGTTCTGGAAGGGGTATCCCACGGTCGCTTCCACCAAGACCATCCTGGTCAACGCCGCGCTGTCGGCCGCGTACTACCTCGAACAGAACGAGTACCTGCCCTGGCCCGCGGACGGCGGCCTGCAGGACGTCACCGTGCCCGGCCACCACGAGACCGGTTTGGCCCTCCCCTGGGGCGGCACGTCGCATCCGGTCTGGTTCAAGAACGACGCCCGCGTGGCCAACGTCAAGGCCGTCGGCGGCGTCTTCGACCGCGCGCTCATGCAGGGCGTGCCGCAGATCGTCGCGGCCGTGCTGGAACAGGTGAAAGACCTGCCACTGGACGAAAAGATGCGGGTACTGGCGGAACAGGCCGCCGCGGTGCGCGACGAGATGCCGCCGCGCGAGAACCAGCGACTCAACACCTCGCTCGATTCGGTGCACGCCTCGGGACCGCTCGGCCGCGCGCACTGCGTCATCCACGGCACCTGCAACTACAAGCAGACCGGGCTGATGCAGGCCTACGGCGCCTATTCGCTGCTCCAGCAGCCTCCGAAACGGGTCGGCTTCGCCTCCGGCTGCCAGGCTTTCGGCCACCGCGAACTGCTCGGCGTGTTGCGGTCCTTCGGGCTGGTGTCCCATCCGGTCATGACCGTGCACAGCTGACCGGAAGGACGAGCGCGTGCGATTGACCGACTACCTCGACAAGGGCGCTTCCCTCGATCCGGCGGCACCCTGCCTCACCATGGGCGATGTGTCCCTCAGCTATGGCGACGTGCGGGAGCTGTCGTGGCAGGTGGGGCGGGCGCTGGCCCGGTCCGGCGTCGGGCCCGGTGACAAGGTGGCGATCCTGTCCGCGAACGACCCCTTGTCGTTCGCTTGTGTCTTCGGGATCAGCCGGGCGGGCGCCGTGTGGTGCCCGGTCAACCCGCGCAACGAGGCGGCCGAGAACAGGGAACTGCTCGACCTGTTCGACTGCACCTGCCTGCTGGTGCAGGAGTCCTTCGCACCGCTCGTCTCCCGGATGCTCCCCGAGTTGCCGAAACTGTCTACAGTGGTCTGTCTCGACGGCGAGATGCCCGGCGCCGTCCCGTTTTCCGAGTGGCTCGAAGACGCGGAGCCGTGGGAGGAGGCACCGCCGGACGACCTGGTCATGCTCGTGGGCACCGGCGGCACCACCGGCCGTCCCAAGGCGGTGATGCTCACCGGCGCCAACGTGGAGACGATGTCCGCGCTCACGCTCATGAGCTACCCGTTCACCGGACGCCCGCGCTATCTGGCGCTCGCGCCGTTGACGCACGCGGCGGGCGTGCTCTGTTTCCCGGTCATGACACTCGGCGGGGAGATCGTCGTCATGCCCTCCCCCGATCTCGGCGAGTTCCTCGCCCTCGTGGAACGCCGCCGGATCACGCACACCTTCCTGCCACCGACGCTGATCTATCTCCTGCTCGACAACCCGGCGCTGGACGGCACCGAACTCTCTTCACTGCAATGCCTTTGGTACGGCGCCGCGCCGATGTCGGCCACCAAACTCGCCGAAGCGATCACCCGGATCGGCCCGGTCTTCGGGCAGCTGTTCGGGCAGAGCGAAGCCCCGATGATGATTTCCACCCTCTCCCCCGCCGAGCACGTCCACCCCGATGGATCACTCGCGCTCGACCGGTTCACGTCGGCGGGCAGGCCCACTCCCCTCACGCGGGTCGCGATCATGTCCGGCTCGGGCGAACTGCTCCCGCCCGGCGAACGCGGCGAGATCGTCGTCCGAGGTTCGCTGGTGATGCCCGGTTACTACCGGAATCCCGCGGCCACGGCGGAGGCGAGCACGCACGGCTGGCATCACACGGGCGACATCGGCTACCTCGACGAGGAGCATTACCTCTACATCGTCGACCGCGCCAAGGACATGATCATCACCGGCGGCTTCAACGTCTACTCGGCCGAGGTCGAGCAGGCGCTCATGACCCACGAAGCCGTCCAGGACTGCGCGGTGATCGGCCTGCCGCACGAGAAATGGGGCGAGCAGATCACCGCCGTGGTCCAGCTGCACACCGGAAAGAGCGCGGTCGCCGAAGAACTTCGTGCCACGGTCAAGGAACGGCTGGGCAGCGTCAAGACCCCCAAGGAGATCCTGATCTGGCCGGACCTCCCGAGGTCCAAGATCGGGAAGGTGCTCAAGACCGAGATCCGGAAAACCCTGCTGGACTAACGACGAGCCAGCTCGTCCGCGGTCGGCAACGGCCACTCGTAGCGTTCCTTGGCGATGCGAAGGTGGACCCACGTCTCCGCGGTCACCACGTCGGACCTGCCGCTGATCTCCTCGAGCGTCCGGTCGAGATCGCGGGCGGACTGCGCCGCGATGGTGGCGACGACGTCGAACCGGCCGATAGTCCTGGCGAGGAACTCGGTGTCGTCGCGCGCGGCGAGCGCCGCGGTCACGGCGTCCCCGGCGCCCCGCACGTTCAGGCCGATCCCACAGACCAGGCCCGCGTCCGGGCGGGCGCGGCTGAGCACCGGCGCGATCCGGATGACGTCGTGCTCCACGAGATGGCGCACGCGGGTGCGGGTGGCCGACGGCGACAGTCCCACGTGCTCGGCGGTCCGCGCGAAACTCTCCCGCCCGTCGGCCTGGAGCCGCAGCATGATGGCGAGATCGCGGTCGTCCAGCCGCAACCAGGGCGGAAGCGGACGCCCCGGCATGAACAGGCCTTTGACCACGTCCACGTAGACGAGGGTGTTGACCTGTTCCACCTCCGGCAGGCCCCGGATGTCCGCCACGGTGCGGTAGAGCTCGGGGGAATCGGGTAGGCGCAGTTCCGCGACGGTCTGGTAGTCCCCGCTCACCGCGGAGACGAACGCCGCGGCGGGCAGTGCCGCGATGGCGTCCGTCGTCGCCTGGGACCGGCCCGAGGTGCGGATCGCGAGGTGCGCGTACGCGGTGAGGCCGAGGAACTCGGGGTGGACCGCGGCGACCACGTTGAGCGAACCGTCGGCCTTCAGCTGCTCCAGCCGGGCCGACACGGCCGAGCGTGACGCGCCGACCCGCTTGGCCAGATCGGCCACGCTCATCCGCCCGTCCGCGCGCAAAGCCGCGACCAGCGCGTCGTCCACGGCGGTTCTCCTCTGCTGAATTTCCGACGGCCGACCGCACCATATCACCGGCGAAAGTCCACTCCGGACAGCAGAGATAAAGCGTTATGCGACCGACAATGCGCATATCGTTCGCGAACACCGTCCGTGCACGAATGATCTGATTGCCTCACCGGCCGTCGTCGTTTACGTTCACCGCCGCGACCCCCGCCTTCACCGTCGAACCCCAGGAGTCCGCGCGATGCGCCTGTTGTCCCTCGATCGTTCCGTCCTCGACGCGACAGCGACGATCCTGCTTCCCGACGAGCTGGTGACCGTCGACGACGCCACCGAAGGCGCCGCCGCGGTCCTCGTGTTCGGCGAGGAGATCGCCGCCGTCGGCTCGGTGGACGAATGCCGCGCCCGCGCCGCCGGCCTCGGCCGTCCGGACCCGGAGGTGCGGCGGCTGGCGGGCACGCTCCTGCCCGGTTTCATCGATCCTCACGCGCATCCCCTGATGTACGGGCAGATGATGACGTGGGTCGACTGCGGCCCCGAGCGGGCGTCGACCATCCCCGAGATCGTCGCGCTGCTGCGCGAGGCGGCCGAGAACACTCCGGCGGGCAGGCCTATCCGGGGTTACGGCTACGAGCACCGCAACCTCGCCGAGAAACGCCACCCCCGCAAGGAAGAACTCGACGCGGTCGCCGAAGACCGCGAGGTCTACCTCATGAACGCCAGCGGGCACGGTGGCGTGGTCAACAGCTTCACGTTGCGGCGCAACGACATCACCCACGACACCCCGGATCCCGACGGCGGCGTGTTCTTCCGGGACGAGCACGGCGAACTCACCGGGGAGCTCTCGGACGCGGCGTGCAACATCCTCACCGGGGTCACCGGTGTGAAGGTCGGGCGGCACGGGCCGAACTTCCATCTGGAGGACGAGCCGGAGGAGCACGCGCGGCAACTGGCTGCCGCGCAGGAGAAGTTCCTCGCCGCCGGGGTGACCGCGATCGGCGACGCGCAGGTCACGCGCCGCGAGTTCGACATGTACTTGCGGCTGGACGAAGCCGGGCGCCTGAAGACGCGCGTCCACATGTACCTGCTGTCGCATCTGCTCGACCAGGCCCTGGAAATGGGACTGCACGGCGCTTTCGGCACCACCCGGCTCGCGTTCGCGGGCATCAAGTTCTACGCCGACGGCACGCTCGGCGGCTGGACCGCGTACTTCCCGGACGGCTACGTCGGCGACCCGTGCCGCACCGGGCAGCTCTATCACGACCCCAAGGACTACTCCGCGCTGATCGACAAGGCGCACGAGGCCGGGCTCCAGACCGCGACCCACGCCCAGTCCCCCGACGCGATCGCCATGGTGCTCGACGCCATCGAGGACGCGCAGCGGCGGAATCCCCGGCCGGACGCCCGGCACCGCATCGAGCATTGCGGACTGCCGTCCCCGGACCAGATCGAGCGGATGGCCGCCCTCGGCGTCCATCCGGTCAACCAGCCCCAGCACTACTTCAACTGGGGCGAAGGGGTCACCGACGCCGTCGGCACCCCCGGCGAGCGGTTCAACCCGCTCGGCGAGTTCCAAGCGGCGGGCGTGCCGGTCACGCTCAGCTCGGACGCCCCGGTCGCGGAGCCGAACCCGCTCGAAGCCATCCAGACCGCGGTGACCAGGACGACCCGGCGCGGTCACCGGCTCGGCGGTGACGAGCTGCTGATCGACGTCCGCTCGGCCGTCGCCGCGCACACGATCGCCGGCGCCCGGGTGCTCGGGCGGGAACGTGATCTCGGCTCGATCACCCCCGGCAAACGCGCCGATTTCGTGCTCCTCGGCGAGAATCCCCTCACCTGCGATCCCGCGCGGATCGCGGGCATCGAGGTGCTGGAAACCTGGATCGACGGCGAGGTGGCCCGATGAACCACGACATCCGCCGGGCCCGCCGGGCCGGTCTCGCTGCCTTCGTCGGCACCACGATCGAGTGGTACGACTTCTACATCTACGCCACGGCCGCGAGCCTGGTGTTCGGCACCGTGTTCTTCCCCGAAACCGGTGACAGGCTGACCGGGGTCGCGGCGGCCTTCGCCACGTACGCGGTCGGGTTCTTCGCCCGCCCTCTCGGCGGCATCGTGTTCGGGCACATCGGCGACCGGGTCGGCCGCAAGACCGCGCTCGTGGTGACCCTGACCATGATGGGAGCGGCGACCTTCCTGGTCGGCTGCCTGCCCGGATACGACCAGATCGGCACGTGGGCGCCCATCCTGCTCGTGGTGCTCAGGTTCGTCCAAGGGCTGGCCGTCGGCGGTGAATGGGGCGGCGCCGTGCTCATGGCGGTCGAACACGCGCCACCGGACAAGAAGACCTTCTACGGCGCCTTCGCGCAGGCGGGAAACCCGGCGGGCGCGCTGCTGGCCACCGGGCTGTTCAGCCTCCTGAGCACCGGCGGCTCCGAATGGCTCGGCACGGTGGGCTGGCGAATCCCCTTCTTCGCGTCAGTGCTGCTCATCGGCGTCGGGCTCATCGTGCGCCTGAAGGTCGAAGAATCACCGGTCTTCGAGGAGACCGCGGAAGACACCGGCGTCCCCATCCTGTACGCGGTGCGGACGAACTGGAAGCCGATCCTGCTGGGCATCTGCGTACTGCCGGTCGCGGTCGGCGGCTACTACCTCGTCACCACTTTCGCGACGGCGTACGCGACGGATCCGGCCGTCGGCGTCTCCGAGTCGCTCGTGCTCAACGCGCTCACCATCGCCGCTTTCGTGGAACTGGCCGTGAGCTTCGGCGCGGCCTGGCTCGGTGATCGCTTCGGCCGGGTGCGGGTGGTCGTCATCGGCCTTGTCGGCGTCGCCGTGCTCGCGGCCCCGCAGTTCCTGGTGCTCTCGACCAAGAACGCGGTGCTGATCATCGCGGCGTTCGTCGCGATGCGCCTGGCGATGACGGCGACCTACAGCCCGATCGCCGCCATCCTGTCGCAGATGTTCCGGCCGCGGGCGCGGTACACGAGCATCTCGCTGTCGTATCAGCTGGCGGGCGCGCTCTTCGGCGGCCTCTCCCCGCTGGTGTCGACGTTGCTGTTCCAGGCGACCGGTAGTGTCTGGCCGGCGATCGGCCTGCTGATCGGCATGTGCGTGCTCAGCATCGCCTGTGTGCTGGCGGCGCCGCAGCACACCGACGACATCTAGCGGATGCGGAGGCGTCGCATCAGCTTCAGCCCGGAAAGCATCCCTTCGACGTACTTCTCGTAGGGCTGGCCGCCGCGGGGACCCATGACCTGCTTCTTGAGCACCGCCACGTTCTTGACGTCGGTGTACTTGAGCAGGCCCTGGTCCCCGTGGCGGGCACCGACGCCCGAGTTCTTGACGCCGCCCGACGGTGTCCCCTTGGCGGCGAAAGCGGTGGCCAGGATGTCGTTGATGTTGACGTTGCCGGACTCGATCCGGGCGGCCACGGCACGCGCGGCGCCGACGTCACCGCCCCAGACCGAGGCGTTGAGGCCGTACTCGGTGTCGTTGGCCAGCGCGACAGCCTCGTCCACGGAACGGTACTTGTGCAGTGCGACAACGGGTCCGAAGGTTTCGGTGACGCCGCAGAGCATGTCCTTCGTGACGCCTTCGAGGATCGTCGGCTCGAAGAACGCCGGGCCGAGGTCGGGCCGGGGCTTCCCGCCACAAAGGACGGTGGCGCCCTTCGCGACGGCGTCCTCGACGTGCGACTTGACGCGGCCCATGTGGTCGGCTGAGACGAGCGAGCCCATGTCGGGGCCGAAGTCGTAGGCGGCGCGGACGTCGAGGGCCTCGGTCTTGGCCACGTACGCGTTCTTGAACTCCTCGTAGCGGGATTCCGGCAGGTAGATCCGCTCGATGTGCATGCAGATCTGGCCGGTGTTGCCGAAAGCGCCGAAGATCGCGCCCTGAACGGCCTCGGCCAGGTCAGCGTCCTCCAGCACGATCATCGGGTTCTTGCCGCCGAGTTCGAGGCAGCAGCCGATGAGGTTGCGGCCCGCCCGCTCCCCGATCACCCGGCCAGTGGCGGTGGAACCGGTGAACATCACGTAGTTCGCGTGGTCGATGAGCGTGGGTCCGACGTCCGGGCCCTCGCCGCACACCACCTGGAACAGCCCCTTCGGCAGCCCCGCCTGCTCCAGCAATTCGACGCCGTACAGCGGGGAGAGCGCCGTCTTGTTGTCGGGTTTCAGCACGACCGCGTTGCCGACCATCAGCGCCGGGATGGCGTCGGAAATGCCGGTGGCGAAAGGGAAATTCCACGGCGCGATGATGCCGACCACGCCCTTGGGCTGCCGGACCTCGGTCGACGTCGTGAGGAACGGGACCGGGCCGCCGCGTTTGGTCGGCGCCAGCAGCTTCGCGGCCCGCGTCAGGTAATGGCTCATCACCATCGCCGGATCGCAGGTCTCCTCGATCGCCATCCGGCGGTTCTTGCCGCTCTCGACCTGGATGAGGTCGGTGACGGCCGGCGCGTTGTCGACGAAGAGCGTGTGCGCCCGCTTGAACACCTCCAGGCGGTTCTTGAGCGGCGTGGCGGCCCACTTCGCTTGCGCCGCGCGTGCCGTGGTGAACGCCTGCTCGATGTCGGCGGGCGTCGATTGGGGCAGCTCGACGAGCAGGTCTCCGGTGTAGACCTCGGTGAGTTTCCAGGTCGTGCCGGACGAGCCCGGCACGCGGGCGGCGAGGCGCCGCAGGAACGCGTCGGTCACCGACGCCGGACGGGTGAGCGCGAGCGGTGTGACGGTCATGGCCCTCTTTCCGTCGGTCAGTTGTCCGAGAGCACGAGCTGCGCGCCCATCTCGCCGATCATGATGGCGGGCGCGTTGGTGTTGCCACCGGTGATCGACGGCATGATCGAGGCGTCGCAGACCCGCAGTCCTTCGACGCCGCGGACCTTGAGGTCGGGACCGACGACCGCGAGCTCGTCGACGCCCATCCGGCAGGTGCCGACGCCGTGGTAGACCGAGGTCGCGCGGTTCAGGATCGCGTCGCGCAGCTCCTGGCCCTGGAGTGCCTTGCCCGGGTGGAGTTCTTCCTTGATCGAGCCGTTGAACGCCTTCGAAGCGAAGATCTCGCGGACCATTTCCGAGCCCTCGCCGAGCACTTCGAGGTCGGCCGGGTCGGACAGGTACTGGAAGTCGATGAGCGGCGCCGCCGTGGCATCGGCGGACGCGAGACGCAGCGTGCCGCGGCTCTTCGGGTAGATCAGGGTGGTCAGCACGGTGAGCGCGGGCCGCTTGTCGACGTCGTGCCGGATCGGCGCGTCTTGGTTGGGCGTCACGTACGCCCACGGCAGCAGGTGCAGCTGAAGGTCGGGGATCTCGGCGGCCTGGGACGTCTTGAGGAACGCGACCGCCTCGAAGACCGAGTTCGCCAGGAAGGTCGTGCCCGGCCGCATGAGTTCCCTGACCAGGCCGGTCGCGAAGTACGGCGGCGTGCCCTTGTTCTTGCTCGACGAGGCGCGGAAGGTCAGCGCGTGGAACATGTGGTCGTGCAGGTTGTCGCCGACCGGCAGGTTCGAGACGACGTCGATGCCGTGTTCCTTCAGGTGTTCGGCGTGGCCGACCCCGGACAGCATCAGCAGTTGCGCGGATCCGACGAAGCCCGCCGAGAGGATGACCTCCTTGCCCGCGCGCAGCGTCCGCCGGCTTCCGTCCGCGTCGACGACCTCGACGCCGACGGCGCGGCCGTTCTCGATGAGGACCTTCTTCGCCAGCACTCCGGACTGGACCTGCAGGGTGGCGGGCGCGAGATCGTGGATGTACCCGCGCGAGGCGCTGTAGCGGAGGCCGTCGGCGGCGTTCTGCTGCATCCGGCTGACGCCCTCTTGCGACTCGGCGTTGTAGTCGTCGAGGATCTCGCAGCCGATCGCGTCCGCGGTCGCCTGGACGAACTGCAGCGTGCCTTCCTGCGGGATCTTGTTGCGGGTGACCCGGATCGGCCCGCCCTTGCCCCTGAAGTCGCTCTCGCCGTCCTCGAAGTCCTCCATCCGCTTGTAGGCGGCGTTGACGCTGTCGGCGTCCCAGCCTTTGTTGCCCTCGGCGGCCCAGGAGTCGAAGTTGGCGCGGTTGCCCCGCACGTAGACCATGCCGTTGATGGAGCTGGAGCCGCCGACCACCTTGCCGCGCGGCACCGGCATCCGGCGATCGAGAACGTGTTTCTGCGGCACCGAGTAGTAACCCCAGTCGAAGGGTTTCTTGAGCTGGGGCACCGCGTGCATCGGGCCGACCAGCCCCGGTTTCCTGACGAGCATCCGCTCGTCGGTCTTGCCCGCTTCGAGCACGATCACGCTGGCACCGGACTCCGCCAGCCTGCCCGCGATCGCGGCGCCCGAGCTGCCCGATCCGACGACCACGTAGTCGGCCTCGTCGCCGCGCGCAGCCCTGTTCGCCATTTCCGCTCCTCGGTCCGCCCGCCGTCCAGAACTATAACCTGTTCTAGTTCTGCCACCGTATAGCGAGAGCGCCCGGTTACGCAATGGCGCTTCTCGCCGCGCGCACGGACCACTTAGTCGCACAGTTGAAAACTGAACCAAACCCGATTATTCGAGCCGGGACCCCAGAGATCAACTGACTGCGAAATCCGTAGCCCATGCGCGTCTGAACAGGTATTTCCGGCGACTTGCCTACTTTCAGTAGTCTCACCTGTTGCCAGCGTCACTGCCGCTCTCTAAAGTGATTAATCGCAAACGTTTCGACAGGGAGGGTCGGCGGATGCGAGGGGTCGTACTACTGGCCTTGGCGGGCACCGCCATGGCCTACATCGTGTTGACACTGGAAGTCTGGGTCTTGCTCATCGGCTTCGGTGCCTGCGCCACCGGGATCCTGACGGGCCTCGTACTGAAGAAGTGACCCTGGACGCGCGAACGGCCTGCGCGCGGACGGGGAAACGTCCGCGTGCAGGCCGTTCTGTTCGCTCAGCGCAGCGGTTCGAGCGCCTTCGCCAGCGGTTCGAGAACGGCGGGCGTGTGCGGCGGCGGCAGGTAGATGATCGCCAGGTCGAGACCTGCCTCACCGAGGGCCTCGGCTTCCGCGGCGACCTTGGCGTAGTCACCGTCCGCGCCGAGGCGGACGTGCGAGGACAGCGTGATCTCGCTCGGGTCGCGGCCGATGTCCGCGCAGTGACGGTGCAGCACTTCACGCTTGTGCGCGAACTCCTCCGGCGTACCGCCGACGAAATTCCAGTGCTGGGCGTACTTCGCGGCCGTGCGCAGAGTCCGCTTCTCGCCGCTGCCACCGATGCAGATCGGCGGGTGCGGCTTCTGCACGCCCTTCGGTTCGCAGCGGGCGTCGGTCAGCTGGTAGTGCTCGCCCTGGAACGTGGTGGTCTCCTGGGTCAGCAGCCCGACGAGGACCTCGCAGCCCTCTTCGAACCGATCGCTCCGTTCCTTGATCGTCCCGAGCTCCATGCCGTACGCGCCGGACTCCTCTTCGTTCCAGCCGGCACCGATCCCGATCTCCAGGCGTCCGCCGGAAACGATGTCGAGCGTCGCGGCCATGTTGGCGAGCAGCGCGGGGTGGCGGTAGTGGATCCCGCTGACCAGCGTGCCCAGCCGGAGCCGTTTCGTGGCCTGGGCGAGCGCGGTGAGGGTCACCCACCCTTCCAGGCAAGGTCCGGTCGAATCGGAGAAAATGGGATAGAAATGGTCGAAAGTCCAGCCGGATTCGAAGAGTTCGATCTCGTCGGCGGCCTGCCAGACGGCGAGCATGTCGGACCAAACGGTGTCCTGTGGCGAAGTCTTGATGGCGAATCGCATGATCTTGATCGTAAACCTGGAGTTCCTCGAGCATCGGTCACCGATCGGGGTCGGCCACCCCACGATCAGGTCCGCCGCCCGCACCGGCGGGTGGACGTGCCCGCGATGTCTATCGGAGATGTCGATCTTCGTCTTACCGTCGAAGCATTCCGACTCTCCGAAAGGACTTCCACATGCGTCGCGTTTTCCTTGCTGTCACAGGTGTTGTCGCCCTGTTGCTCACGATCCCGGCCACGGCCTCCGCGGCCGAAGGCGAATTCACCTACCGCTACTACGACGAACACGAAGAGATCCAGGTCGGCGTCCTGGTCGATCCGCCCAGCGGCGAATGCATCGAGATCCCGGAAATCGCCGACTGGGACGTCGACGCGTTCCGCCCGCGCAACGACACCGGGTCCACCGCGGTGGTGTTTCTGGACGACGATTGCTCGAGCGACTCCTACTTTTCCCTTCGCCCCTACGGTGGCCGCGGCTCGGACAGGCTCCTGCTGCGCTCGGTAATCTTCAGCTAGTCCCGGCGAGGATCGTCAGCCCGTAGGCCGACAAAACCCGGTTGACCGGGAGGAAGTACGTGGTGCCGCCGCTGGAACAGTTTCCGCTGCCGCCGACCAGCACCCCCTGCGCCTGCGTTCCACTGACGAACGGCCCGCCGTTGTCACCGGGCTCGGCGCAGACTGACGTCCGGGTCAGCCCGGTCAAAGTTCCACCTGGAAAGGTGATCGTCTGGTTCTTCCCCTGGATGGTTCCGCAATGCCAGCCGGTGGTCGAGCCGTACCGGCACACCGAGGCGCCGACCGCGGCTTCGGCGGAGCCGGTGATCGTCACCCGGCTGTCCGTGGGAGGGATGGAAGCCACGAGCCGCCAGTCGGTCGTGTTGGTCACCCGGATGACGATCGCGCCGGTCGGCGGAGTCTGTTCCGCCAGGACCACCCCGACGACGCGGCCACCGCTGCGGACGATGTCACCCGGTCTGCCGCAGGCGGAACTCGCGATCAGATAGCCGGTGTTACCTGAGACAGCGGCGAATCCGGCCGTGCACCGGGTCTGCAGCACGCTCCCGCCACCGAGCGGGGCGGGAGCGTGCGCTTGCGCGGTGGACGGCAAGGCCAGGCAGAGGGCCAGGACCAGGCCGGGCAAAGAGCGGAATCGGGGCAGTCTCATGGGACCCTCCGATGGCCGGGGATTGCGTCGATCTTAACCGGCGGAACGCCCCGGCCCATCCGCCGAACCGCGCATTCAGCGCCAGCCGAGCTCCGGCGCCACGTGCGTGAGAATGCTTTCCAGCACGTGCGCGTTGTACTCGACACCGAGCTGGTTCGGGATGGTCAGCAGCAAGGTGTCCGCGGCCTGGATCGCCTCGTCCGCCTTGAGCTCCCGCACCAGCTCGTCCGGCTCGGCGGCGTACGACCGCCCGAAAATCGCCCTGGTCGTCTCGTCGATCATGCCGACCTGGTCACGCGACCCGCGGTCGCGGCCGAAGTACGCGCGATCGAGGTCGCTGGTCAACGCGAAGATGCTGCGGCTGACCGACACCCGCGGCTCACGCTCGTGACCGGCCGCCTTCCAGGCTTCGCGGTAGGCCTCGATCTGCTTGCGCTGCTGAACGTGCAGCGGCTCCCCCGTCTCGTCGTCCTTGAGCGTGGAACTCTGGAGGTTCATGCCCTGCTCCGCGGCCCAGACCGCCGTCGCGTTCGAACTGGATCCCCACCAGATCCGGTCGCGCAGCCCCTCGGAATACGGCTCGAGCCGGAGCAGCCCCGGAGGATTGGGGAACATCGGGCGCGGGTTCGGCTGCGCGAAGCCCTCCCCCTCGAGCAGCTTGAGGAAGACCTCGGTGCGCTGCCGGGCCATGTCGGCCGCCGTCTGCCCCTCCGCGGGCCCGTAGCCGAAGTAACGCCAGCCGTCGATCACCTGCTCCGGGGATCCCCGGCTGACGCCGAGCTGGAGCCTTCCCCTGGAGATGAGGTCGGCGGCGCCGGCGTCCTCGGCCATGTACATCGGGTTCTCGTAGCGCATGTCGATCACGCCGGTCCCGATCTCGATCTTCGAGGTCCGGGCCCCGATCGCCGACAGCAACGGGAACGGACTCCCCGCCTGGTGCGCGAAGTGGTGCACACGGAAGTACGCGCCGTCCACGCCGAGTTCCTCGGCCGCTACGGCCAGGTCGATCGACTGATGCAGGAAGTCGGCGGCGGACCGGGTCTCGGAGTGCGCGCTCGCCGACCAGTGGCCGAAGGACAGAAAGCCAATCTTCTTCACGCCCTTGTAAGCGCCCGATGGCCGGTTTTGATTCCCTCACAGACTCGCGCGGCGGTGACCAGCGCCGTAACGCAAAAGAGCGGATGGTCTGGTTGACCATCCGCCCACCCCGTAGGGTTAACGCGTGTGTCCGAGGGGGGACTTGAACCCCCACGTCCGTTAAGGACACTAGCACCTCAAGCTAGCGCGTCTGCCATTCCGCCACTCGGACTTGCTGATAGGAAGAGAGTATACGTCGCCTAGGGGGCCTGAATCAGGGGGGTACTTATGGTCACGGAGGCGCACATTGAGATGATGATCGGTTACCGTCCGCCAGCTTTCAGGCTTTGCCCAGGCGAAATTTGCACCCAAGGTAGCCTCGAAGCTACCTAAAGTCATCACCACCGGTCTAATGCCCTGTGACTGACGACCTCCCTGTCGCGCCGCCACGTCCCGCGATCAGTCCACTGCACCGCACACCCAGCGATCGTGCGTCATATGCGCCGCAGCGGCCGTTCGACCTCGGCGAGATTGAGCCTCCAGCTCGCCCAGCGGTTCCTTCCTCTCACTGCGACCTCGACCCGCTTCTCCTCTTGCCGGTCCGACTGTTCGCGATGTGCCTCCTCGCCGACCTGCACTGGTACGAGGACATGGTTCTAGCGAACGCGCTGCGTATCGAGCCGCCTGCCGTCGCTCTCCATGTCGAGCTGCTCGCCGCGGCTGGCTATGTGTCGATGCGGGTCGCTGGCCGCCGCACCAAGCTGCGTCTAACCCCTCTTGGGCTCGACCGGCTGACCGCACACGTAACGGCCCTTCAGGAGGTCGCCGCTATAGCCGCTCGGCTCGTCACTTCAGGACGTGGCGCCCCTCGTTCGCCAACGTGACGGCAGATCGCCGCCTCCCGAAATCGCGCTTTCCCTGGCCGGTTCACGACCGACGTGACGGGCGCGGAGCAAGCCGACGCAGCTGTCACACACACTGTTTCCGCAGGTAGGCCGCTATCTCGTGCCGTCACAGCGCCTGTGACGACCTCATGCCCTCGCGGGACGACCCGCCTCCCGCAACGACCTTGAGCAGGAACCTGTGAAAGCGAAGAAGACACCACAGCTGTCGACCGCCAAGCAGAGGGAGCTCGGCGCTGAGCTACGACGAATCCGCATGCGCGCCGGCTACCTCGCAACCGACATGAGCCGCATGCTCGGCTGGCCCGCCTCCACCATCTCGCGACTCGAAAGCGGCCTCCGCACCTATCAAGCCGGCGACATCGCCATCTACCTCGCCCGAGCGAAAGCCACCCCACAGGAACTCGACGACCTGGTAGCCCTCGACCGCCTCCCCGACAACGGCTACCAGGTCAGAAGCCACCCCACCGGTATCCCCGACGAACTTCCGCTCATCAAAGTGCTCGACACCGGCAGCCAGTCCATCACGACCTACAACCCTGTCGAAATCCCACGCCAACTCCAAATCGAGCCATACATCAGCGAAACGCTCGCCAGGAACGGGCACGAGGGCAAATCCACTCTCGACACTACAGTGCACGCACGACTCGCCAGCCAGCCCGCCTCCATCAGGATGCCGGGGCCCTTCACCTTCTACGTGCACCAAAACACGCTTAGCTTACCCGGCCAGGACCTCACACTCGCACACGAGCAGGTGTTGCATCTTCTACTTGTGTCTTCGCTACCGAGCTTTCACATTCACCTTGTTCCTGCCGACTCCACTGTCGCTGACATCCGCACGGGGTTCACGATCTACGAACACGATCAACACCGCCCGTGCTCCACCTCCAGCAGCTGACGACAAGCCTCTTCCTGGAGAGCGATCGTGATATCACTTTCTACTCCGGATTGGTAGGCCGCATCGCCGACCAGTCTCTCGCTCGTCGACAGACTCGGGAGTGGCTCACCCATCGCCTAGCCAGCCTCGACCGACACTGACGACAAGACTCAGTTCCGACGAGGAAGTGCGGCTACGTGGCGTATTTTCACAGAGCGCACGAGTATGGCCGCTCACGCTAAGACGGAAGCTGAAGTCCATTCTGACCCGACGAACTGAGTGTTCATGACAGATTCGCCGCGGAACGAATTAGTGTTGCAATACGGGCCATAGCAAGTCCATGGCAACGACTGCACGGTGGCTCTCGACCTCGTGAACCGAGAAATCAGCCTGCACTCCCTCACTCCTGCCTCGAGAGGGTGTACTGCGGCGACGGCGACTATCGTGCTCCGACTATTCGCCGGACGCGGCCATTGGCTTTCGTGGCGCAGGACCAAGACCAGCACCTTTGTGCGCTTCTTTCTCGCCAACCAGCGCCTTGAACTCGCGAGGGAGGCGCCTCGCCGCAGCGGGCGGAGGTGTGGAACGCGCGCGTTTGACAGGAAGAACAGGCTTAGCCGGAAATCCTTGTGGTAACTCGATGAGGCCTTGCATGATCAACTCACGACCAATAATCTCCGCCAAGGGAGGCGGGGTGGCGTTACCTGCAAGACTGATCTGTGATCGCAACTCGCCTTGAAGTAGGTAATCCTTCGGAAAGCCCTGAAGGGCGAGTCGCTCGCGGACTGTAAGCGGCCTATTGTCCCAATGGAAGGGACCCGCGCTCGGACCGGGGGAAGCCGGAAGCGTCCAGGAGGGCCTGTCCTTCGCTAACTTCAAAAGGAACGACCAAAAGCGCGTGCGATAGCCGAAAATCTCGGGGCCTCCACCACGAGCAGTGAGATGCAGATAATTTTCACCTTCGGGAATGCAAGGTAGCAACTTGGCCCACTTCCCACGGGCGATCGGCGCATCTGCGTCTGCAGGCAAACTTCGTAGCGCGTCCCAAGCAGTCAGGGGCCTCGGATGCGTCACTTGGGGACGACTGAAGTGCGACCCGTCCCTGACAGCAACGCAAATAGCCCGGAGCCGGTGTTGTGGTGTTCCGTAGTCTGCTGCATCTAGTTCGAAAACATTCAGTGCGTACTCTGTTCCGTTGCGTTGATTGATTCCAGCCAGAGCGCTGTCGATGAGCGGCTTCGCGCTGTTCTGTCCGCCCGTGAAGCCGACGACGTTCTCGATCAACAGAACACGTGGGAGGAAAGACTCTACGAGTTGTAGCATCCCGTGGAGGCTCTGCGCGCGCGGGTCCTGCAGTCCATGCCTGGCTTTGCTTGTCCACTGTGCTGCCTTGCTATAGGGCTGGCACGGCGGACCGCCGGCAAGGAGTTCCAACTCACGCAGCTTCAACCCTAGGTCTGCTGGCGTAAGGTTGCGGCCTGCCAAGCTCACATCACCGTCGTCGAAGACTTTCCAACCGCGCCCGGAGGCAATGAGAGTTGCCCGGGCGTCCTCATCGATCTCCAAGCAACCGATGGTTTGAAAGCCAGCGGCATGCAGACCCAGGTCAAGCCCGCCTGCACCGCTGAAGCAGCTCAGAACCCGCGGCGCCTTGGTCCCGCGTGCCATCTCGACCTCCGACGAGGGTGAACACACTGCTGCCCTGCGGATCGAACGACCCGCAGGGCAGCACTGATCAAGTAAGACTAGACCATACCTTGCCGGGCCTGCGCACGAAGTCGTACGTCGTCACCACGGAAGGCGTGTCGCCGCGACGTGCTGCGAGCTTCGCGCAAGCCGCAGAAATAGCGGTCAGGTCCGCTGCCTCCACACGCTCCAAGGGGTGCGCGACGACGACGTCGCTCCGATCATCGTCGATCAGAACGGCCGGGACACCATCGACCACTGACGGTGTGCCCTTGAAGTCCGCCGCGAAGGCACCCGTCAACTTGATACCGAGGGTTCGCGCGGGCCCGAGGTCCAAGTCATCCTTGGTGAGGATGTCGAGCAAGTCGACTGCCAACCGCCAGTCCAGGAGCGGATGATAGGAAGTGTTTGAGTGATCTCGTAGACAGCGATAACAAGAACTGTCGCATCCGGCTCTAGTAACTGCGTGGTCTCTGTACTCGTCTGCGAGCTTACTTGCCTGCGAAAGCAGCGTTTCCAAGTTTGCACCAAGGTGAGTCGCGTACCCGGCTCCGTTGGCCAAGCTGTCTGCCAAGAATGCCGCCCCACGAGGCTTCCCATCAACGGGATTGGGGAACACTCCAACCTTCAACTCGTCGGGCTCGACGTCGAGATGGCGGCTGGCAGCGGCTCGAAGCAAGAACGCGAGCGACAGCCAAGCGGCCTTACCCTCCATTCTTGACGGATCGAGCGTGAGATAACTCGGGACCTCGACAGCCTCCACCATCAGAACATCAGTGATCGTCCATGACCCCAGCGCGTATCGTTCGACCTGAGCACCGTTTGGCACGCGCATCCTCAGATTTAACTGCTCACGCCGCCTTTTGTCGTTCAGCAAGTCAGAAGAGAACAAGTCATGGTAGGTGCTCCGATTGCCAAGCCCCACGAATCCGAAGTCAGCTCCAGCAGCGTCATTGTAGACCAAAGTCCGGGCCGTGCCAAATTTTGCCCTGGCATTCGCTGCACTGTTCGACCGGAGTGGCGCTGTTCCCCCGGACAAAGTTAGCCGCGGAACGCCCGCACGGGGACGCAACTCGTACATTCCCTGATAGTCGGCTGGCTCCTGATAATCAGTGCCAAATCCCAGCGGCTCGCACACCTGGGCAATCCGATACAGGTCGCCTGCGCCAGTACCGCAAGAGCGGCAGCGGTTCGGATCCGGCGTGTCATCGACAGCGAGACAGGCCCTGCACAGGCCCACATCATTGACTGGACCTTGCGGGTTGGGCACCTCCTCCCAACGATCATTCGACGTCCGCCTGTAGGCGACGAGCTTGACAGCTGTGTATACCCCCTTGTCTTTTACAATCTCGCTGCCAGGGGCAAACTCGCTGATCGCGATGTCCAGGTCGCGGTCGACCGCGGCTGTCACTTCTCGCCCTCTTGGCCGCTCGTGATAGAGGAGACGGACTCGCGAAGGAAACCCGAACATGGGAAGGATTCCTCCCTCAGCGAGTCGCTGGGCGGTGTCGTCGTGGCCTTCCTTCTGGAGCACCTCATCGGCCTTCGCCACCAGTCGGCCATCTGTCACCCAGTCGAGCAAGTCGGCGCGGCGCGCCAGCAGCTCTGGCTGAGCTTGCACCAAGAGTTGGTCAAGAACCTCTTCGAGCTGGTCGGGGTTCTGTGCAATCCACCTAGTAACCCTGTCACGCACCTGAACCCAACTGGTGGCAAGGCCGAACATTCCATGCGTGTTGTTCCCGGCGACGAAGGAAATGTCGGATACCCGAATTTCCTCGAAAGCGAGGCGTAGCACCTCGGCGGTAAATGATCTGCGAAGAATGTCTTCCCGCTTGAGGTCCACATAAGGTTTCGGAGGCGGGTCACCGGTGATCTCCTGCGGATTTCTAAAGTAGTGCTCATCGTGGCTTCGAGTTCCACGACACACGGTAAGCGCAATGGCGAGAGCGTCTTTTCTGCGTCCTGCGCGACCGACACGCTGCTGGTAGTTGAAACGCCGGGGGGGCATATTGGCGAGCAGGACCGCTCGCAGCGCCCCGATGTCGACGCCAGCCTCCATCGTGGTGGTGACCGACAGCATGTCGATCCCATGGACTAGGCCAACTTCTTCGTCTAGGAAGACGTCCTGGAATCGTGCCTGCCGGATCGGCCCCTGGTCCTTATTAGTCTGCCCGGTCAGCTCCTCAACGTGCAGACGGAACGGCTCTTCATCAGCAAGCCAAGCGTAGTAGTCCTCGTCCGATGCCGACGAGGAGATCGCCGTAGGAGCACCCAGATTTTTTCCACACTTGGTGCACACGCCTGCTGACTCATGCAGATGCCTGCGCGTGCAGGACCGGCACCGCCATTCGAACGAGCCAGGATTCTTGAGTATGATCTGGTCTGCCGACATAACGAACTTGGGAGTTATCTTCAGAGCTTGCCGAACATCCTCTTCAAGGTCTTTCTTATCTAGTCCTCGAGTCTCTGCCACTGCAGCGATGAACTTTTTAACGCTCCCATGAAGTGACTCCCTACCGTTCTCGAGAAGTTCGTCAAAACGGCGCGCAAGACCAAAAAGGCGTCCAACACTGTCGCATACCTGCTGGAACAAATCTGGGTTGAGGCCCAGCTTGGAATCTGGGGCTTTAGCCGTTGCAAAATGAGCCAGTCCAAGCGACTCCATATCGCGGCCAGTGGACGAGAACACGGTGAAAGTCACCTGCGTAAGCAGGCGTGTTCGAATGTCGTCGAGCTGAGCAGCTTGTGCTGGAGTAAGTTTTATCTTCTCCCGGAATACGGGAGTTCCACGCTCCCATCCGTCCATTAAGTGATCCCAGCTCGCCCGACCCTCTCTATTGAGGCTCCGGTCGGGCCCTCCGGGGCAGATTCCCATGGCGGCGAGTTTTGGCTCCACTCGATTAGCAACTTCGACGAGGACTGTACCTCGCCCGTCGAAGCGCTCTCGGAGCTGGTCAACAAGGCGACACTGCTCCGCAGTCCCAGTCTCTTCGGCGACTGCTTTGAGTGCAGCGATCTCAACCTTGGTCGATCCTCTCTTGATGCTCAAGTTGGCCAGAGAAGCGGCGTCGCTGAGATCTTCATCCCGAAGGAAGGCGAGCGCCAAGTCGACGTCCGATGTAGTGTTACGCATCTCAGCTACAACTAGTTGGCGGACCATGTCGAGGTAGTGGGACAACTCGGTGCCCGCGGCAAGGCGAGCGGCATCCTGTCGACTGTCCGAGAAGACAACCAATTTTCGATTATCGCCCAGCCAACGCATGATCGTGTCGGAAAGCGTCTGATTAGCCTTCTCGTAGCCGGTACCCATCGTCTTGATAGGCGATCGGTCCCTAGAGGGGTCGGTGATCGGGCGGAAGCGTTTGAAGACATCCCAGTCGTCGTCGCACTGTGGGCACTTTGTCGGCATCGGCTTCTTGAATTGGAGCAGGTTCGCCGCATTCTTTTTAGCCTCGATGTAGAAGCCCCATCCAGTGACATTCGTTCGCTTGGGAACGATGCGTCCCGTGGTTGGAGCGTACTCAACCTGCTTAAATTGGAACCTAAGACCCTCCGAGACCCACTCGGGGTCAGCTGGCTTCTCTTTCGTTGGCCAATACACCATATAGTTACCGGCGTTTCGACCGAGAGCTGCTCGGTCTGGCAGCGACTCGAGATCGATGAGACTACTGACGAGAAATCGGTGACCTTTACCACTGTCCACTGAAGAGTGGTAGCCGCCCAAATAGATCTCGCCGCACGTTTGGCAATAGAGCAGCTCGAGGACGCGCGAACCGCAAGAACAAGTATAACGAGGCTGATCATAGAGCTTGCCGACGACTCGATCGGTGCCTGTTGCCCGGTCAAGGGTTTCGGAGCACTGCGGATCCGAGCACGCCCATAAGCCAGGTAGATTCCGGAAGAACAAGTGAGCACGGAGACGGACCTTGACATCTTTAGAGGCGAGACCCGCCAGGAGTTTCTCAAGGTAGTCGAGCTGCTCTTCTGGACTGTGGTTCGGATACATTTTGGCGGCCCAATCACCCAGACGTTGAGCCCGGATGTTGTGGCCATCCAGCCGTGCAACCGCATCGATCTTGGCACGAAGCTCGGGAAGGTCATCGAGGTTCCCAGCCGCGGCCAACTCGTCCGTCGCTTCGGCCATGTCTAATACATTTGGGCCTGAACCCGTCCACGGCGGGCGGGCCTCAGTTCCACCGACTACTTCGAAAGACTCAGGTGCGACCCCGAAGAATTCTGAGAGAAACGGCTTGTCTCGCTCGTCCTCGAGCGAGGCACTGGCTGCAATAATCGAGAGTTGACTCGGCCGCTTGTCTAGACCGAGCCTTTTGAACAACTTGCGAAGCAAGTACGCGACTTCAGTTCCTGCGGTTCCCCGGTACGTGTGGAGTTCGTCGACGACCAGCGTGAATATGTGCGCTGGGTCCGAGGCGATCCAATCCCGCGTCTGCCGGAAGATGCTCTCTTCTCGATCTCGCATCAGAGTGATATTGAGCATGCTGTAGTTAGTGATCAGCAAATCTGGTGCCGCTTCCTGCATGTCCCAACGAGACCGCATTTCTGCTCCGTCTAGGCGCGGCAGGAAGTATTTCGCATCCTCGTCGAGTCCTTGCTCACCGCTGGCAATTCTTTTCTTGAGGGCGCTGTATCGCCAGTCCATCTGACGAAGTTCCTCGCGCAGCTCGTCTTCGGCGTACTTTTTTCCGCGCTGGGCGCTTACCGGTGTCTTTCCCGTGTACCGGCCGAAGTAGAATCGGTTACCCAAGCGCTTAGTTCGCATCCATTCGTCGACGCCGGCGCTTTCCATCGCCATCCGGAGACGCACGAGCTGGTCTTCGACTAGAGCGTTCATGGGGTACAGCAGGAGTGCGCGAACGGCCGAGGGCCTGCTATTGCTCGTCGGTTGCCGCTGCGGCTCATAGGACATGCTACCGTCGGTCCACCAGGGCCGCCCAGCTTCGCTGTGCGCCGGAGCAGGCCATCGTGCGCTTTCCCGGACCAGCCGACCCAAGATTGGGACAAGGAATGATTCGGTCTTGCCCGAGCCAGTGCCACTCGTGACAACGACATTCTGGCCAGAGAGACTGCGCTTGAGCACATTCTCTTGGTGTTCGCGAAGTCGTGCTCCAGGGATTCGCGCAAACAGCCCGGCTTGGAGCAACTCCGCCAGGTCGGGGACCCCAGCCTCCGAGCAGCTACCTAGTAGATCTAGCTGCGAATCCTGCCACTCTGGAAGAAGTTCGAGGTACGGCTCTTGGAACAGTGCCCCGTTTGACCGGAGTAGATCCTCACGTTCCTGCATTAGTCGGTCATCGCGCAGGCGATAGGCAGTGTTATAATAGCGAAGGAACACCTCTTTGAGCTGCTGACGCAGGGAGGTAAGTCCGACTTCATGATATGTCAAGGTATCCCCAGATGAGCTAAACGACGATCAGGTTCTGGTAGAGGCGGCGAGCAAGGGAACGCGCGAATTTTGCATCAATGTTGTGGTAGGTCCAGGTCTTAGCGTCAGTATTTCTCGACGGAAGCAGGCCGCTCCGCAGGACAGTGGCTCGCTCATATAGAGCGGGAAGCCTGCACGCATATGGGACTACTAACTCCCGATATTCGGCGTTCCAGGATAAAATATCGTTCCTACGGCGGGCGAGTTCAAAGTAGATGATCTCGGCACGACCAGACTCGAATACGCGAGTGTCGTCGTAACGAAAGAAGAAACGCTGCTGCTTGTAGAAGTCGCATCGGAAAGAGTTACGTTCCCCTCTCCGCAGATCGGCAACCTCCATGAAGGGGTCTACTTTGTCCAGAGAAACACCCATCGGCCGAGGAAGTGGTCCTCCCGGCAGATCGGCGCATGGACTCAGGCGCATGATCGAACTTAGCCTAGGAAGGACTGATAGCAACACATCGCCCGCCATCGGAGCAAAGTTGATGCGGAGGATGTTCGCAATCTTCTCGATGTCTTCCTCGCGATGGAATCTAATCAAATGAAGCGCCGGCGCGTCTTGTCGCTTCACGGGTGGAAGAATTTCTAAGCAGCCTTGGAAAGCTCCAAGCTCGCTGTCGTTGCGCAGATTAGAAAGCCGACGGACAAGCCACCGTGGACGAGCTCCAGTGAGGAGCGCGTGCTTGCCCGCGGTTGGCAAAGTCGTGATCGCGGATGGCGCAACTTCCCAACGCCGTCGTCGCCAATCGATCTCGACGTAACCGAGCGCCTGCAACGAGGTCATTGCGGAAGTCCAATTTTCAGGAGGCCCGGCGTTTCCACCTAGCCAGCCGAGTGTCTGCTTGAATAATTCAAAGCCGCCTCTTTGCCGTTCACTTATCCAGTCGAGCAGCATGTCGAACTTCACGTTCATTCCGGCTGCCTCCCTGGTGGCTCCGCCGTTGCCGTGTCTCGCCATCGTGACCAGGTCGCGTAGTCCGCTGCTGCAACCTCGACAACGTCGACCATCTCCGCAACCTCTTTCCAGACGTCTGGCCCGACGCGAGGTAGACGTTTCGGAGCTACTCCTTCGCTGGTGTCGAACGCCGTCGAGGGTATTGCAGCCGCCCCGGAAGGGCCCCGGTGCACGTACCACTTGCTCGTGAAGGGAACCTGCCCTAGGCAGGGAGCGACGTCCGCGGCTGAGGAAGCTACATTCAAGTTCAGCGAACCAAGCCAGGCAGGAGACTCGGGGAAGATCTCGGCCGCCTCCCCCGGGTCGCCGACAAGGAAGTGCCGTCCTTGGGCAGACGTCGCGATCGAACTTGAGAGCGACTTGGTCGGTGCAGTGGGCAAGCCCTGAACAACTGCTCCCGTGATGGTCGGGGCCCCTCGGTCAGATTCGAGCACCTGAGCGCCCCGTTCGACCAGTTCGAAGATGGTCGGCCTGAGCGTCGGCCGAAGGGGGTGACCGAGGCCCGGCTGGAGATTGCTGCCAGTCTGAACATGATCTACCAGGGTGATGCTCATAGGACGTCCGTCGACGTTGATCTCGTGTGCACCTACCTGGAACTGAGCTTCGGCTAGCCGGTAACGGCTGTTCCTTGGTGCGGTATTCCACCGCTGGCCGTCGATGGCGAGGGCGGCAGTGCTCTGCCCCGTCTCTGCGTGAACGTCGGGTGGCCCGTCAACCAGATAGATCCTTCGCCTACGGTCGATCAGAAGCCCGCCCTCGACGGTGGCTAGCTGCCCGCCGCCAGGCACAAGCTGCGTCAGGCCCGTATCGAGGAGCGCCGAGCGCGTTGGCGTGTACTTGTACAACTTCCAGGGCTTTCCTCGGGATAGACGGTCCTTGAGTTCGAATGTCCCCAACCGTCCCATGGCAGCCTCAACCTTCGCTGAGCAGTCAGGATGTGCGATTACCAAGTTTTCGCTGTCCAACTCAGCGTGCTGGACCTCGCAGAACTGCCCAAGGTCGTCATTAAACGAGAGAACTACGCAATCACGGCAGGTACGGCGCAACACGACGTCAATCGTCTCGTTGTTCTCGAGTGTTACTGATGCCTGATGACCGCACGCGGCGAAGAAGTCTTGCACATGGATGGGGAGCGCACTGAAGGAACCCGCCTCCTCGAGTTTGATCACATCGCCGAGTACTGAGAGGACGCCGTGCTCCACATCAGGCGCCGCCTTCACTGCAGACCCAAAGCAACGTGAGTATTCGTCCCAAGTGAGCAACAGAGGCAGGGTCTTTACGCCGCACTCGTCGCGCTCAGCGCCGTCCCAGCGCAGCAGTTCCATCCGAAGGGTACCGTCGAGCTGCCTCGTCAGCCCTTTGGTACTCAGAACGTGCTTCAACCGCTTGGACACACTGTGGCCGCTCCTGACCCACGAGCGGAGCCTGTCCACGATCGGGAACTCGGCGGGTAGTGTCTCCCCGTACTCGAACCCTAGCTCGGTAAAGAACTGCGGCAGCCTCGCGCGGTCGCTTGATTGCATGATCGCCTGCGAGGTCGGCCACGCGATGTTGGAGTAGCCGTGGTCGTTCGATGCTGTAGGAAGGCCGTAGCTGCCATGTAGCTCTTGCCCAAGCCAATAGTTGAGCATGATCCACATAGACTGTGTGTCACTGTCGAAGTCCTCCGGACAGCCGGGAGGCATCTCAGGGAGGCCGAGCAGGTTCCGCAGTGTCTTGTAATACGACCTCGTCCCTGTGGTGGGGTCATTCCGCGTGACGCTGAGCACCGAGATCGCCAAGACAGTGAGGAAGGGCGGGTCACCGATATAGCCTCTCATCTTCCAGGCCACGGCCTGCTCGTGCCAATAGCTCGTCGGTCGCCTCGAGCGCACGTTCTGCCGGACAGTGTCGATGAGCGCCTGAGCAGCACCGGAGGGGGTGTCCATCTGATTCGCGCGCGCGATGTGGTCCAAGACCTGGTCGTCTATGCACAGGTATGCCGGACGTTGACTGAGGACAGGGTTGTAGAAGTACGCGCGAAGAGCGGTGTTCCATGCTCGCTCTGTGTAGTGCATGGATGCACCGTACGGCGTAACACAAGCCTTGCGCGAGCAGGTACACGAGACTGCAACCTTGCGGCAAGTCGTCAGCGTTCAAGAGGCGTCTGACGTCGATCGAATCGGCAGCCAAGAAGGCTGCAAGCTGATGAAACAGCTACCTCAGGTGGCTTTTTCCCCGCTATCCGTAGAACTCCGTGAATATCCGAGGAGAGCGCCGTTGGTCCGTTCAGGTGCCATGTCGTGGACTGTCGGAACTGCCGTCCGCTAAGTTGATCGCCTTACAACCGTCTGGAGTCAGCAAGGCCGTGTTAGATCCAAAAAGTCATCAGGGTGCCTTCGGTGAGGCATTCGTCCGGACTCTTGGAGTGGCAGCCGGCCTAACTGTTGCGAAGTCCGAACCCGATGTGACCGGCGACGACTTCACCTTCGGCTACCCTGGATCGCTTGGCGGAGTGTTTTTTCCAAAGATGGATGTGCAGGTCAAGTCCTGGTCTCGCCCCGCCGAGAAGCGGGGAGAGTGGTCGTACCGTATGACGGTCGATCACTTCAACAACCTCGCAGGCAGGAACTACTCGCTTCCTCGCTTCCTTGTGCTTGTCGTTGTTCCTCCCGATGCCCGCGACTACGTGCACGCCGAGCAGCAGGGCCTGCTTCTGCGGCACGCGGCTTACTGGGTTTCACTGCGCGAGGAAGAGAGAGTAGACACGTCGACAGCTGCGACCGTAGCCGTTTCTGTGCCGAAGGCCAATCTGCTGACTGTCGACGTACTATTGAAGCTACTCGGCGGACCGCTCTCGGACACTAGGAACAGCGCGTGACGGGCCAGATGGATGGTGATTTGAACAGGCCGCCAAGCCCAGGCGACGTTGCGCGGTATCTTGATCACGCAGACTGGCGACCCGGTGAACGTGCTGGCCAAGCCCTGGTCTGGAACCGAGAACTTCCCGGCGGCCAGGTCCAAGTGTTGGTGCCCACGTCGGCAGACCTTGGCGATTATGAGACGAGGATTCACGACGTCATACGAACTTTGGCGCTCGTCGAAGGCCGAAACGCCGATGACATCCGTCATGAGCTGCTCAACCCGTACCTGGACATACAGTTAATCCGCACTCGATCGTCGGGACCCGCAGGGACGATCTCACTGGAGCGCGGGCATCGAGCCGTGCAGGGCCTCCGGGATCTCTTCCTCAGCGTCGCGACAGGAACCTACCTAGGTGTCAACCCCGCAGTGCTTCCGTCGAATAGGCCCGCGGAAGCGAGGCGTTTTCTGGAAGTCGCGAGGTTTGGGCAAACTGGCACTGGTAGCTTTGTTTGGCGAGTCGAGACAGAGATCGCCGCTCCTCGAGATGTCGGCGACCTTAACGCAAGAACTGTTCTGATCGCACTTTACCGCTCGTCGGCTGCCGCATACTCCGCGGCAGAAGAATACATCAGAGAAGGAGATCTAACCTCATTCGAGGAGCGCGTACCAGACGGAGTTTCAGCGAATCTATGCGAGGCTCTCGGAACGATTGGAAACAGCGGGACAGGCTTCGACTTGAGCTTCACATGGTCTTGGTCTTTGCCCGTGTCGGAGCCAACCCCTGATCTAGCCTTTCAGCCAATCCATGTCAAGGCAGTAAAGGAGGCAGCAAAGCATCTTCGATCGTTAACTCCCCAAGTCATCGCAACATTCCGCGGCCGAGTGATCGAGCTGCTCAGAAGGTCACCTAGAGCCATCGGCACAGTGGTGGTCGAAGGTAGTTTTTTGGACTTCGCCGACGCCGCTAGCCAAATAGTCCGAGTCACACTTCATCTTACTGACGAGCTGTATCAGAGGGCACTCGAAGCACACCGCTCACAGTCAGAAGTAACAATTCGAGGCAGTGTACAAGTGTCTCCAAAATTGTACCGAATGATGGACTTGACTTCTTTCACAGTGCAGCCAAGAAAGTAATTTTCGGGCGCTGGGAACTGGCTTGACCCTGTCAGCGACTCGATACGACCTGTTTCTCGACCCAGCGAGTTCTATGACATACCGCTAGATACGAAAACGTTTGCGCGGTGCCATGCGAAATAGGTCTCTGAACTGGCGGTGTGGGCCACGCAAATTCGTCCATTTAGGTGAACGATGCGAGTTCGAAAGTGACCTTCAGACAGAGTATTCGCAGGCCGTGTCTGCACCAAGCCGTTCTCGTCGACGGTTATCCAGCCAGATTCATACAGGGTGTCGCAGCCGAACGAGCAGGCGAGCATCGCGACGTGACTCAAGTCGCGGCGTTCTTGATCTGTACAGACGGCACGCTTCTTGATATGCGCAGCGATGAGAAAGTCGATCGGGTACCGATCTCCGCAGAGCGCGCACTCGGCGAAAGCTGCGCCTCCGGCCAGGAGCTTGCGCAGCTTCTTCTGCTCTGTCCGGACTTTGACGCTGGTGACCGCGTCGAGTTCGCCGAAGTGAAGATCGCCCGTGACCTCGTCGCCGGTCGGCTCGCGCAGGATCACTTCCGCGGGCGGGCCGCCGAACCGTGCTCCGGGAAGCGTCGCCAACACCGCGCCCACAAACGCACTCCGGTGTCCCAGCTCGTCAACCGTCACCCGCACGGACCGGTGCTCAGCGAGCTTGTCCAAGCCCCTCTGCACCTCGCTGATCTCGACAGGCCTGCCGCCAGGAGAGCGTTCGGTCTGAACGCGCGCTACGTTCCCGTGCACTTCGAGCACGGTGTTCGGACTGCCTGTCGCGGTCAGGATCTCCACCCCGGTGAGAGCGTCGAGCAGCTCTTTCGCAGTCGGGAGTTCCCTGGAAGAAGCCAACTGGTCAACCGGCTCGGTACGCGGGTCGACGAGGTCTACGGCGAGCCGTGTCGCGTCTTCAAGGTTGTACCCCGGAACTTCGAGGCGAAGCCGGATGCGTTTGCGGTTGTTGCCTTCCTTTCGCGCACCGGGCGGCAACCCGACACGACCCTGCGCACTGGTGATCTCAAGCCTCAACTGCTCGACATCGGTCACCCCGGTAAGCTTCAACGGCCCCCTGACCAGGGTCCGCTCGTCTTCGGACAATCCCGAAACCCGCGCAGAAGCAACCAACGCAGACAGCAGAACTGCGTCCCGCTCACGCAGGCGCTCCAGCAGCAACCTCAACACGGGAACGTACTGGTCGTTACGTGGACGATCCGCTCCAGCAGTCCTCCCGCCGGCACTCTCCAGCACAAGACTCAAACGGCCCTCATCGACCTCAACGCCAAAGTCCGCGTTCAGTTCCACACCAAGAGCATTACGAAGTCGCACGTAACCAGCCTCGCACGAACCACCGACACTTTCCCTACCAGACCACTGGCGTGCGCTGCCGTCCTGCCTGGTGAAGCCCCTTTAATGACGTCCAGGCCGACAAGCCGCTCCCACGCCCTGAGCCTCATCTAGGCAGGTGGAGGCGTGTGGTTAGTTAGCAACTCGCCCCTCGGACACACGCATCAGCCCTACGGGGTGGGCGGATGGTCACATCGACCGTCCGCTCTTTTGCGCTACAGACCATCTCTCGCCGCCCCCGGCATCCCGATACGAAGCCGTGACGTCAGCTCAAGCCACGGCTTCCAGCCTTGACGCGGCCGTACGGCGATGCCCGAGCGACGCGGAGCCGAACGGGCCGATATGGACCGCATCACCACCCGGCTGGCCCAACCAAGCCTCGAAGCGCGCCCAGGGAACGGCCGCGTTTCAACTCGCCTGGCGGTCGTCGCGCGCCTTCTTGGTGAGTGACCTGCTGACGTAGACCAGTCCGCTGGTCAGGACCACGATGTCGTCGAAGTAGACCGGGTCGGGCAACAAGTCGAACGGGAACACCGTGTAGGCCAGGGAGACCCAGTAGGCGGCTTTGGTCGGCACCGGCACACCGGGCTGATGGACCTGGCGGTGCTTCCGCACCAGTTTGATCGCGAGGAACAGCGCGACCAGAACGAGGACGGCGACCACTACCACGGCCACAACGCCGAAAGTCGTCCACAGAGATTCCATGTGATCCTCTCATCGCCACAACTCAGTCGCCGCGAGACCGCCCGCGGTACGGATCCTGCCGCATTCCCCGGAACAGGTCACACCTGCGGAATGCCCGACCGGGCCGGGATTGTCGGTGCCGGATGTCATGATCTCCACGCTCGAGACCCCCTGAGCTGGGTGGGCAGCGTCGTCGTAAACCACGCTCCCGATCCTCGTCGGTCGCGGAGCCTGCCCTGCCCACCCGGTGACCTCACGTCGGGTGGATCAGGCGGCTTTCATAGGCGAAGATCACGGCCTGGATCCGGTCGCGGAGTTCGAGTTTCTGCAGGATCCGCCCCAGGTGCGACTTCACGGTCGCCTCCGCGAGGTACAGGGTCGCCGCGATCTCGGAGTTGGACAGACCGGCGCCCACCTGGACGAGCACCTCGTGCTCACGAGCGCTGAGCCGGCTCAGCCGCTCGTCGCGTCCGGTGCCGCCCTCGGGGATGTGCGGACGGAACTTCTCCAGCAGACGGCGGGTGATCCGCGGCGAGATCACCGCGTCGCCCACGGCAACATGGCGGATCGCGGTGAGCAGCTCCTCGGGCCTGGTGTTCTTCAGCAGGAAACCCGAGGCTCCCGCCTTGAGCCCGGCGAAGGCGTACTCGTCGAGGTCGAAGGTGGTGAGGATCAGCACTCGGGTCTCCGGGCAGCTCCTGACGACCTGCCGGGTCGCCTCGATCCCGTCGGTCCCGGGCATCCGGACGTCCATGAGCACTATGTCGGGACGCAGTTCCCGGGCGAGGCGGATGGCCTGGGCGCCGTCTTCGGCTTCGCCGACCGCCGCCATGTCGGGCTGGGCTTCCAGAACCGTGCTGAAGGCCAAGCGGAGCAGTGCTTCGTCGTCGGCGATCAGGACGCGGATCGTCACGCGGACACCGCCCCGGTGCCGGCGAGGAACAGGCGGGTGTGGACGCCCCAGCCACCGTCCGGAAGCGGCCCGGCCCGCAACGTTCCCCCGTAGGCGGCCGCGCGCTCTCGCATGCCGGTGATGCCGTGGCCGGGCCGGGTGGCGGCGAGGGCCGGCGGGAGGGGGCCAGTGTCGGTGACGTCCACGGTGACGGACTCGGTCGAGCACTCGATCCGGACCTTCGCCTGAGTACCGGCGGGGGTGTGCTTGAGAGTGTTGGTCAAGGCTTCCTGGACCAGGCGGTAGACGGTCAGTTCCGCGGTGGCGGGTACGTGGGCGTGACCGCCGTGGATGTCGATACGGGTCGGCAGTCCGGCGGCGCCCATCTGGTCGGCAAGAGCCGTCAGCTGGGCGATCCCGGGCAACGGGTGGCGCAGCGCGTCCGGTTCGCCGGCGCGCAGAACGCCCAGGGAACGCCGCATGTCGGTCAAGGCCTGCCTGCCTGTCTCGGAGATCTGGAGCATCGCGGTGGTCGCCTTGCCGGGCGACCGGTGCTGCGCGTAAACGGCGGCGTCGGTGAGCGCGACCATGACGGACAGGTTGTGGGTGACGATGTCGTGCATCTCCCGGGTGATCCGGGTCCGCTCTTCGGCGACGGCCACCCGCGCCTGCTGATCGTGGTCCCGCTCCAAACGCACGGCCCGTTCCTCGACGGCCGCGAGGTAGGCGCGGTGGATCCGCACGTGCACACCGAGGACGCCGACCGCGACGATCATCGCGGTGACCGCGACGAACGGGGTGAGGAACGCGCCGTCGGTGGTCCAGCGCAGACAAGCCAGCAGTCCCCCGACCTCCAGAACCGCCCCGGCGACCAAGGCGTCGCGCAGGTCCGCGCGCACGGCCACCGTGTACAGAGCCACCAGCAGGGCGATGTCCGCCGGTAGCTGGATGTCCAGCAGCCACTGGACCGCGGCCACGGCCGCCACGGTGGCGAACACCGTGCGCGGGGCCCGGTGCCGCCACACCAAGGGCAGCAGGAGAACGACGGTCAAGGTCACGGCCGTCGGCAATTCCCGCGGCGACCGGGTGGTCACGACGTTGAGCAGGAGCAGCGACGACAGCAGCGAACCCCACACCACAGGCGGCAGCAGGGAAGCCCGGCGCCAGGCGGATTTCCCCAGCCGCACCGGCCAGACGGCTGTTCTCGCGGAGCGCACCCGGCGATCGTAGGCCGAGGGCACCGCCACGCACATGAGCCCGGGGTCTGACCGCGTCGGGCCGGATTGCGACCTGAGGAGGAGTTCCCTTACCTCCCGCGGTCGCAACGGAGCCGTCGATCCGGCCTACTCGCTTGCCACTCCCGTCGCACGGCACGTGCTCCGGATTGCGCTCCCAGTCGCCCGTGCCGGCGACCCGGGAGCGATGTGGTCGTACCCACCCGGCGCCGACGATGGCCGGGTGACCGAGATCATCACGGGACTGGACCTGTCCCTCCTGGAAATCCTTGCCTTGCTTGGTGCCGTCGCGCTGGTGATGGCGCGCTGGCTTCCGCCCGCCGCCCGCTCACGTGCCACGATCACGGCGGGGGCGGTACTCGTGGCATCCGCGATCGCGCTCACCGCGACGGGGATCCGCTGGCAGATGCTGCCGGTACTGGCAGGCGCCGTCCTCGCGGCACCGTTCGCTTTCTCCCCCTTGCTACGACGTCGTACCGGCCGGCCGGTGCGACGGGCCCGCTGGTGGCTCGCGTTGCCGGGATCGATGGCCTGCGCCGGGCTGATCACCGCGGGCGCCGTGGCCGCCTTTGCCTTTCCCGTCCCCGTGTTCCCCGCCCCCACGGGGTCATTCGCGGTCGGCACCCGCGTGCTGCAGTGGACCGACTCGCTCCGCCCCGAGACCTTCACCGCCGATCCGCTCGACCGGCGCACTGTCGTGGTCCAGCTCTGGTACCCCGCGCAGGACAGCCCCACGGACACACCGCGGGCCCCGTACCTCGGACGCACGGGGGACGAAGCACGCACCGTCTCCGAAGCCCTCGCCCGCGCGACCGGCCTGCCGGGGTTCCTCTTGGACGACGTCACGCGTGCCCGCACCCATTCGGTCTTCGGTGCCCCGGTCGCCCGTGAAGGACGGTTCCCGATCGTGCTGTTCTCCCCCGGATCCAGCGGAGTTCGCACCCAGAACACCGCGTGGGCCGAGGAACTGGCAAGCCACGGCTACGTGGTCGCCGCCCTCGACCACCCGTACGATTCCGCCGCCGTCGTCCTCGCCGACGGGCGGACGATCGCCACCGAGACCGTCTCCAGCGGCGACCGAGGTAAGGACGAGGAACTCGCGGCCGACTGGACCGCCGTCCGGGCCGCAGACCTCAGCTTCGTGCTCTCCCGGCTGGCGGATCTGGACCGCGCAGACCCGCTGACCGGACGCCTGGACACCGGCAGGGTCGCCGCGGCCGGTCATTCCCTCGGTGGCGCCGCCGCCCTGCAGGCCGTCCGGCAGGACCGCCGGTTCACGGCCGTCATCGATCTGGACGGCTACCCGCACGGCCCGGTATCGCCCGCCCTTGACCGGCCGGCGCTCGCGTTCACCCAGGCCATCACCCCGGACACCGACCCGCGATACCTGCCGCGTCTCAGCGAGGTGCTCGAGCGCGGTAGCGCGACGAGCTACCGGCTCACCATTCCCGGCGCCGCCCACCTCACGTTCACGGACGGCCCCCTGTACCTGCCGCCGGTGTCGTCGATAGTCGGTTCCCTGGGCCGCACCGAAAGCTCACGCGTCGTCACCGCGGCCACTCTCGCCTTCCTGGACGCCGTTCTCCGAGGCACCTCCACAGACCTGCCCAGCGTGCTCGAAGCCTACGGCGATCTCAGCGTCCACCACCCGGACACCACCCGATGACGATGACGTACCTGACGTCGAATTCGTTCTCACGACACCCACCAGAGCGGTGGCGAGGACTGGAACAGAGCGTCAAGCGCCCGCGCCAGTCCCCCGCCCGGCTAATTCAGGAAGTCGCCGCGGAAGTCCTTGGCCCACTGGGCATAGGTGCGGCCCGGTCGGCCGGTGATCCTTTCGATGGTGTCGGTGATCGGTGCCGGGCGGTCGAGGTGACGGGCCCAGTCGTCGAGCAGGACGTCGGCCGGCGCGTACGGGCCCATGGCCGTTCGGGCTTGCTCCACGGGCAGTTCCTCGTACCGGAGCGGTCGGTCGAGCGCTTCGGCCAGGAGCGCGATCTGCTCCGCGTGGGTCAGGGATTGCGGGCCGGTGACCGGATAGGTCCGGCCGGCGTGGGCGTCGTCGGTGAGGGCCGCCACGGCGATGCCCGCGAAGTCGGCGGGGTGGATCGGTGCGCCGGCGGCCTGGGCGTACGGGCCTCGGACGACGTCGCCCGCCCGTACCTGCCCCGGCACGTCGAACGCCCACTGGATCGGGTTGGCGGCGGACAGTTCCAGACGCAGCATCGTCCACTCCAGACCGGAGTCGCGGAGCTGCTCCTCGATGTCGTGGTGGAAGGCGGCGACGGAGTGGGGCTGCTCGGTCACGGTGTCGTCCACCGAGCCTGAGGACTGGAAAACGATGCGCCGCACGCCGGCTTCCTTCGCGGCGGCCAGGAACACCGGTGCGAAGCCGGGTACGACGGCCAGCAGGAACACCGTTGACACGCCGCGCATCGCGATCGCCAGGGACTCGGGGTCGGCCAGGTCGCCGGCGACGATATCGGTGGTGGCCGGGAGGCCGGTGTTCTCCGGGTCGCGGGTCAGGGCGCGCACCGGATGGCCGGCGGCGGTGAGCTGGCCGACGATCTCACGGCCGACGGGGGCGGTGGCGGCGGTGACGAGGATCATGATGGTTCTCCTTCTGGTGAACGGGATCGGTGGGGTGGGGACGCGACACCTGGGCGGGTCGCGTCCCCCGCGGAAACTCGGGTCAGAGGCTGGAGAGGTCGATGGCGTCGGCCATCGCCTGCAAGCCGGCGTCGTTGGGGTGCAGCCGGTCGCCGGCGTCGAACTCGGCGCGCAGTGCGGCCGGGTCGGCGGGGTCGGCCAGGACGGCGGCGAAGTCCACCACCGCGTCGTACTCGCCGCCCGTGCGGATCCAGCGGTTGACCTCGCCGCGGGTCTGTTCGCCGCGCGGGCTGTCCAGCATCGAGCCCTTCATCGGGGTGACGGTGCCGCCGATGATCCTGACCCCGCGGTCGCGGGCGGCGCGGATCAGCTTCCGGTGCGCCTGGATCAGCTCGGCGCCGGTGACGTCCGGGGTGAAGCCGATGTCGTTGAGCGCCTGGGTGACGACGACGCTGCGCACGCCCGGCTGGTCGAGGACGTCGCGGCGGAACCGCGACAGCGCGCTGTCACCGCAGCAGTCGGAATCGGCGAGCACCCGGTTGCCCGCGATGCCCGCGTTGAGCACCGCCAGCGGCTTACGGGACGCGACAAGCCGTTCGGCCAACTGGTCGGGATAGCGGTTGTCGGCGTTCTTGGTGGCGCTGACGCCGTCGGTGATCGAGTCGCCGAACGTGACGACCGCGGACCGGGCCGGACCGCCTGCGATGTCCACACCGGACAGGTAGTACCAGGAGTGGCTCTCGGCGGTGTACGCCCTTCCGGTGGCGTCGAACCGGTGGTCGCCCTTGGTGCGGTACGTCGTCGCGGTCGCCGCCTCGTGGAAGGTCGCCGGTCCGGTGGGCGCGGCGAAGTACAGCGTGACCGCCAACCGGTCCAGCGCGGACGTGGGCAGCAGCGTCGCGTCGCTGACCGCCTCCGAGCCGACCGGGACCACTGTGGACTGAGAGCGGTCGAACCGCAGTGGACGAACTGTGCTCGGCTGGATCGACGCGCCGTCGCCCGCCCTGGCGACCGTGGCGCCCGCCAGACGCAGCGGCGACGTTCCGTAGCGGTTGGACAACCGGATACGCAACTGCGTGCCACCCCGGCTGATCCGTACGACTTGGCGGACCGACTCGTCGGCGAACCCGTCGAGCGACCAGTTCGCGCCCTGCCAGGTCGCGCCCATGGGGCGCTGCATCGAGGTGGTCCAGGTGCCGGTCCATCGGTCGGCGGGGGCCGCGGCGGCGGGTGGTGCGATGAGAGCCCCGGCGACGCCGGCGGCTGCGAGGACGAGGCTCAATCCCTTGGTTCCCATGCCGACAAATCTCGTTCAAGCACCCCCTCGGCCACATCAGGAGAACTGTCCTCATCGGCCGGCAGGACTCTTTACGCGCCCGTCGCCACCTCTTTAGATCACCACGGGTGGTGGCATCATGGCGCCAGTGAACGTGCATGGGGTCGGTCCGGCCCTCGTCGGACGCGACGCCGAACTGGCCGCGTTGGGTGAGGTTTACGAGGTCGCTGTCGCCGAGGGGGCGGCCGTCGCGATCGTGGCGGGCGAGGCGGGCATCGGGAAGTCCCGGCTGGTCGCCGAATTCACCGACCGGCTCGGAACCGTCGCCCGGACCGTGCGCGGCGAGTGCCTCGAACTCGGCGCGGACAGCCTGCCGTTCGCGCCGTTCACCGCGGTGGTGCGACGGCTGCGCCGCGAACTCGGCGGCGACTCGATCCGGGACCTGCTGCCCGCCGGCGGACTGAGCCTGGCGCGCTGGTTGCCCGAACTGGGCGAGCCTCCGGCCGATCAGGACCCGGCGCAGGGCCGGTCGAGGCTGTTCGACGAGGTGCTGACACTGCTGGAAAGCGCCGCGGCACGGCACGCGCTGGTGGTCGTGCTCGAAGACCTGCACTGGGCCGATTCCGGCAGCCGTGACCTGCTCGCCTACCTGGTGCGCAACCTGGAACAGCCGGGGCTGCTGCTGGTGGGCACCTACCGGCCGGGCGAGGTCGGCGGGGCTCACTTGCGTCCGCTGGTGCTCGACATCGCCCGCAGGCCGCGGGGCCTGCAGTTCGAGTTGGGCCCGCTGGACCGGGCACAGGTCGGCACGCAGCTGGCCGGGCTGCTCGGTCACGAGCCTGACCGCGCGCTGGTGGCCCGCGTGCACGAGCGCAGCGACGGCAACCCGCTGTTCGTGGAGGCGCTGGCCGACGACCCGGCGAACGTCACCCCGTCCTCGCTGCGGGACCTGCTCGCCGCGGTGACCGCGCGGCTGCCCGAGACCGGGCGGTCGGTGCTGCGCGCGGCGGCGGTCGTGGGTCACGAGGTCGGGCACGAACTGCTCGCGCTGGCCTGCCGGCTGCCTGACGAGGAGCTGGAACCGGCGCTGCGCGCGCTCGTCGACCGGCGGCTGCTGGTCGTGCGCGAGGACGGGTACGCCTTCCACCACGCGTTGCTCCGTGACGTCGTGTACGGCGACTTGCTGCCCGGCGAGCGGCGCAGGCTGCACGTCCGCTGCGCCCAAGCGATCCACGACGACCCGGCGCTGGTGCCCGAGGGGCGGAGCGCCGTCGAGCTGGCCGCGCACTGGAACGCCGCGGGCGACCACGCGCGGACCCTGGAAGCGTCCTGGCGGGCGGCGGCCGACGCGGGCCGCGCCTACGCCTACGAACAGCAGCTCCGGCTGCTCGACCGGGTTCTCGACCGCTGGGACACGGTTCCCGAGCCCGCCGCCCGCCTGGGCGTGTCCCGGGCCGTCGTGCTGGACCACGCCGCGAGGGCGTGCGTCAACACCGGCGACTTCGAACGGGGCGTCACGTTGGCGAGCAGGGCGTTGGACGAAGTCGACCCCGCGACCGACCCGCACCGGCCCGCCCGCGTACTGGCCACCCGCGGTCTGCTAAACCGCCGCGCCGGCCGCGACGGTGACGCGGACCTCCGCGCCGCATTGGCCATCATGCCCGCTGACGCGCCACCCGAACTGCGTGGCCAGACGCTGGCCATGCTCGCGGTCACCGTGGGGCTGCGTGACCCTGACGAGGGCGGGCGCTACGCGGGGAAGGCGCTGGACATCGGCCGCGAGCACGGGCTGCCCGTCGTCCAGGCCACCGCGCTGATCGCGTCCGCCAGGGTCGCGGCGGTGACGGGTGACGAGGATCGAGCGCTCGCCCTGTTCCGGGAAGCCGCCACGATCGCGGAGGTCACCTCCGACCACTACAACGCGCTCACCGCGCTGCTCGGCCAGGCGTACCTGCTCATGGGCGCCGGCGACTACGACTCGGCCGCCGTCGTCGCGGCGAAGGGCCGGGCGACGGCCCACCGGGTGGGACAGGCCCGGTCGCGAGGCGCCGCCCTCACGGGCGTCCTGGCCCAGGCGCTCTGGCTGCTCGGCCGGTGGGCGCAGGTGCGAGAGGTCGTCGAAGACGCGTTGACCGACGAACCGCCGGCCATGACGACCGCGGTGCTGACCACCCTGTCGGGCGAGGTGCTGTTGGCCCAGGGCGACCCGAACGCGGCGGCGGAGGTCGCGGCCGGTTCGCCCGCCGATCCGAACGGGCAGGGGACGCCGGTGTTCGCCGCCGCGTTCCGGTGCCGGCTCGCGGTCGCCCGGCGTGACCTCGAAGCGGCTGACCGGCTCCTGGCCGACGCCCTGGACGACCCGGGTCTGCTCGGACCTCTCGGCGACCCGTGGACGCTCCTGCGCGCGGGCACCCGGGTCCGGCGGGCTCTGCTCGACGCGGCAGGCCGCGACCAGCAGCGGCGCGAACTGGTCGAGCGGCGCACCGAACAGCTCCTGGACTTGGCGGCGCGGGTGACCGCCGACCGCCCGGTGCCGGCGGCGCACCTGGCCGCGTTCCACGCCGAGATCGCGCAGAACGATTCGCGGCTGTGGACCGCCGCGGTGGCGGCGTGGCGTGGCCGGTCCCAGCCCTACGAACTCGCCCAGGCGCTGTTCGGCATGGCCGAGTCGGCGCTGTCAGCGGGCGACCGCGCCGCCGCGCAGGACCCGCTGCGGGAAGCCGCGTCCCTCGCCGACGACCTCGGCGCCGGATACCTCCGTCGCGAGATCGACCTGCTCGCGACCCGCGGCCGCGTCGATCTAGCCTCGCCCGAACCCCCACCCACACCGCCGCCCGCGGATCCGTTCGGCCTGACCGCCCGGGAACTGGACGTGCTGCGTCTGCTGGCCGATGGGCTGACCAACAGCCAGATCGCCGCGTCACTGTTTATCTCCGCCAGTACAGCGGGTGTGCACGTCTCCCGGATCCTGACCAAACTCGGTGCCGGCCGCCGTACGGAGGCCGCCGCCATCGCCCACCGCACCGGCCTGCTCCGCCGCCTTGACGATTGAGGTGATCGCGGTCGCGCACGTCGTCGGACGGCCGCACCGTGGTGATTCGACGAAGTTCCGCAAACCAGGGTGAGCCTGACGGCGGCGGCGACCGGGATGAGGGGACTCGGTGGTCACCGGGACTGTCGTGCAGGGATAGGACGCGCCACCTTCGACTGACTCGCGGTTGTTCCCGACCTCTTGAATTCTGTGCGAGAGGCCGGGAACAACGGGTGTCAGCGGAGCCGGTAGGCGTGAATGAGGCTCTGGGTCGTGGTGTTCCCGTCGGCGTCGGCGGCTTTCGCGCGCAAGGAGACAGATCCGGCTGCCGGGTGGCGGAGCTCGACGTCGTACCGGCCGTTCTGTCCGCTCACCTTCGCGGGCCGCCAGGTGACTCCACCGTCGTAGGACGCGTCGACCTCCAGGCCAGTGATCGCGGCGGGACCGTCCTGCCGGGACACGGTGACCGGGATGGTGAAGGGGCGGCCGCCCGGCGCGCTGTTGGCCAGATCCACCGCCGGGATGTACCGCACCTCCAGCAGCGGCAGCGCTTGGCTCGGTCCCTGGACGTACCCGCTGCGGAAGGTCCATTCGGCGGAGACCTTGGTGGACAACGACGCCCAGGGTTCGTCGCGCTCCGCCTCGGCAGTCAGCCGGTAACCGGCTTCCTCGGCAGGTGCCACGAACACCGCGCGTCCGGGGGTCGCCTGGCTACCGAAAAGCCTGCCTTCGCGGTAGAGCGCGGTGCTGCCGCGGTCGCCCGGCGCGTCCAAGTCCGCAGTTCCGGTGTGCCCGGCGCCGTCGGAGAACAACGGGATGCTGATGTCGATCTCCTGCGCGGCCCGTCCGGCCCAGGGGCTGTCGGCCGGATAGGCGCGCTTGCCGCGGAAGCCGGGGCCGGTGACCGCACCGTTCCAGGCCAGCCGGTAGCTTTTGCCCGCCGCGAAGAGCTCCTCCCCGCGCAGATCACCGCCGACACTCGGCGTCTGGCTCACCAGCGTGTTGAGGAAGGCCCAAGTGCCCGGCGTGTAGTACTCCTGACGTTCCGCTTTCACGAGCCCCGGCGTTCCAAAGCCCAGCCGGGACGTTCCCAGACGTACTCCCGCCACCTGGTGGATCGCGTGCAGCTGAGGCGGGGACTCCGCCGAGTAGCCGTGGAAGGCCATGGTCACCGCCGCGAGCTCGGACTTGCGCACCGACTGCTCGAGTTGTGCCGGGATCCTCCCGGTGGCCGGAAAGGACAATTCATAGGCGTCCCGGATCTCCGGGCGGGCGATCACGGCCGCGGTGCCGCCACCGGTCCGGGCCAGCGCGGCGAACCGCTCGGCGTTCGCGCCGGTGATCTGGACAGTCGGCAATACCGGCGGCTCGGCGGTCTTGGCACCGGTCAGTTCTCTGGACGGTTTCGCGGCAGCCGCGATTCGACTGCCCGGCTGACCTTCAAGCTCCGTGCCCTGGCGCACCGTGTCGGCAGGGCGCAGCCATACGGCCACCATCGCACCACCATGTTCGCGCACCGTGCGGACTCGTTCGGCCAGAGTCTCCGGAGCGGTGTCCCACGGCAGCTGGAGCACCACCAGCCGGTCGCGCATCTCGACTCCGGCCAGATCTTCCTTGCGGCCCGCACCGCCGAATGCCAGCGTGGGCGTCCGCGACCCGACCGGCAGAGGTGCGCCGACCGCCACAGCACGGACCGGGAAGCGCTTCGGCTGTTCGCCGAACAAGTCCAGCCGCGGTTGTTCCAGACGATGGCTGGCGCCGAAGTAGAAGGTGGCCGACGAGGTGCCTCGCACGGTGCCGGCGAACATCTCCTGGAAACGCTGCTCGAACGGGAAGACCATCGACTGGGTCTCGTCGACGCCCAGACGCACCCCCATCTCGACCAGCGAACTGCCCCCGGTCACCTCTGGCTGATCGACGTTCGCGGTGACCTTCGCGGCCTGACGGGTGTCCAGGGTGACGGTGGTGTCGTGCTTCAGGTCGAGCTCAGGGTGGGCCATCGCGGCCATCGAGGGGTCAAGCCCAAGACGCGGCGTGATCAGACTGCCCACCAGCGCGTAACGGCCGACGGGCAACTGCAGAGTGGTCCCGGCGGGCACGTCATGGGCACGGCCGCCACCGCTGAGGCTGATCACGTCGAACGTCGCGCGAGAGTTCACGGTCGCCGGGGCACCGTTGCGGTCGATCATGCGCAGCGTCAACTCGCACATCGGCGCCGCCACCGCCTGTACGCCCGATATCGCCGGCAACCCCGATATCAGGGCCGTACTAAGCAGAACAGTTCGCTGGAAACGCGTGCTTACCCGATTTATCAACTACCTCTCGCTCGATGTGGACCATGTGTCTCGTATCCGCTCGCGGGCGGATACGAGTTCACGCGGTCGCGGCACATCGAGTCCCCCGTCACCGGCCGCGGGTCCTGCGGCTGATCACCCCGACCTGTTCCTCACTCTCCACGAACCCGCTTACCTGCGGACCGTCGAGAGCCGGATGACGTCCGCTGTCCGGCATGAGAGAGCGATGGCACCTGATGCGAGCAAGGTAATCCGATTGCTTGTGGGACGCCTGCGACACGATCATGGGCTGGTGTCTGGAGACGTGTGGCTGGAAGAGGTGAAGTCGGGGCTCCGCAGTGCTTTCGTCTGGCGCGGAGACCGCACGGACAGGCACTGTTATGCCGACGTGACGGAGTGGTGGCGTCGACCCGATCTGCTCGGGAGTCTGGGCCCCGCGCTGGCGCACCTGTTCGCCGACCAGCAACCCACTGTCGTCCTCGGACCGGAATCCCGTGGCTGCCTCCTGGGGCCGCTGGTCGCTCTGCGCTTCGACGTCGGGTTCGTCGAAGTTCGCAAAGAACAGGTGGCGTCCAGCGACAGTGATGCTTGGCTGCGGCGAACCACACCACCCGACTACAAAGACCGTCACCTCAACCTCGGCTTCCGCAAGCAACTGGTCAACGGCGGCGATCGCGTGCTGTTCGTCGATGACTGGATCGAAACCGGCAGCCAAGCCCACTGCGCCCACCTCCTCACCCAGGATGCCGAGGCCACCTGGCTCGGTGCCGCGACAGTGGTCGACGCGTTGACCAACAATCAGATTCGACGTCGCCTGAACGTTCGATCGTTGGTGCACATCAGAGAACTATGACCTCGCCGATCGCACGCTCTTCGGCATGAGCGGATGTCAGAGGCAAATTGCTCGACAGCGGTCCAAGGTGATGAGCACACTGCCACGGTGATCCGTTTTCATTTCCGTCTGAGGCCGCTGGCCGAGGTGGAGCCCTGGGGCGATCGCCGTCTGCACTGGTCCGCTTTGACCGACGGCTGGTACTGGATCGACGTGGACGGACACAAGCTGTTCCACCACCCGTCGAACACCGGTGCGGGGCAGCCCACTCCAGTCGACTACTACGTCGTCCGGCTGTGGGAAGACCTTCAGGAAGTGCTGCCGTCTCTGCTGGAACCGGTGCCCGCTGACCTCGTCGACCACCTGACCAGCGATCAGGATGCCTGGTGCGGGGCAGGCGCCGAGGACGCGGAGGCAGCTCTGGACTGGTACAGCAGCCACTTCATGTACACCAGTTACCTCGTGGCCTCGCCACGCATCGTGTGGTGGCGGTCGGTCACCGACCAGGACATGATCACCGTCGACTGGCGACACGCCGCCGAGCCCGGACTTGAATGCACTGTGCCGAGGCAAGGACGGGCAAGCGTCTCCACCGAGTTGTTCCTGCGCGCCGTGGAGGAGTTCGACCGAGAGCTGATCAATGCGATGGACCGGCGCATCACCACGATCGAGGCCCGCGGGCTGGCTCCAGACATCCGACTCGACCTCAAGCAGCTCCGCCACGAACACCAGCATCGTTCAGGATCCCTGGCCGCCACACTGCGGCGCGTACCTGCGACCGACTGGCCAGCCGTTCGCCAGGGCGTCGCGCGCATCTGCACGACGCGAACTCAGAAGCCGCCGCCCGTTGCCACAGACCTGGGTCAATAACTGCAATGTCGTAGCCGCTCATCAGCATGCCCTCTCGCCCGGTCGCTGCGCATCGACCGCCTCGCGGCCTGAGCGGACGGCCGGTTCCGGTCAGCCGTGACAATCGTTGGGTGGCATCCTGGAGGATTTTCTACGACTTGGGCTGTGCGTAAACAGGTGACTACGCTGTTGCGGGTCGAGCAGCTCGAACAGGGGTGGCTGTGACACGTCGGGAAGGTGAGGGCCGGCTGGTGGGCGGCCGGTACCGGTTGGTCGGTGAGCTGGGCTCTGGTGGGTTCGGCCGCGTCTGGCGGGCTCACGACGAGGTCCTGGACGTGGACGTGGCGGTCAAAGAGGTATTTCTGCCGCCATCGGCGTCGGAGGCTGAGCGTGCCGAACGGTCCATCCGCGCCGTGCGGGAGGCCCGCCACTCGGCCAAGCTGCGCGAGCACCCGAACGTCGTCGGCGTGCTCGACGTCCTGACCGTGGACGACACGCCGTGGATCGTCATGCAATTGGTGGCGGGCTGTTCGCTTCAGGAACGCCTGGCGGCGAGCGGTGCGGTACCGGTGAGCGAGGCCACCCGGATCGCCGTCGCCGTGCTGCGAGCCTTGGGGGCCGCAGAGCGGGCGGGAGTTACCCACCGTGACGTCAAGCCGGCCAACATCATGCTGGCGTCCGACGGGCAGGTGCTGCTGGCCGATTTCGGGATCGCCGTGCACAACGCCGACACGGCCCTCACCGCCACCGGCATGTTCATCGGGTCTCTGGAGTACACCGCCCCGGAGCGGGCGCACGGGCAAGCGGCGACTGCCGCCAGCGACCTGTTCTCCCTAGGGGCCACCCTGTATCAAGCGGTGGAGGGGGTGTCGCCGTTCCACCGCGACACTCCCACGGCCACGTTGAAGGCGCTGCTGTTCGACGAGCCCCCGGCTCCTCGGCGCGCCGGGCAGCTCGGGTCGCTGCTCATGAGCATGCTGCACAAGGAACCGGAACACCGGCCGACCGTCGCCGAGGCGCGGCGAGCCGCCGAAGGACTGGTCACCGCCGCCAGTGACCCGGAAGTCGAGTTCGTAGCGCCATATCCGCAGGACCTGCCGCCAGGACCCCGCAGCACGAAACGGACCCAGCGGCAGGCGGCGGAGCCGTACGCCACCCCTCGCGTGCGTGAACAGGCCGCAAGGTTCGGCATCGACCTGGCCACGGTGAAAGGCACCGGTGTCGGCGGCCGCATCCGAACGGGCGACGTCCTCGCCGTGGTCCGCACCATGCGGGGACCGGACGGTCGACTGCCCAAGCCGCGGCCTGTGCCGCCTTCGGAGAAGAGTCCGGACACGTCCCGGAAAGGTAGCTACGGGATCCTCGTCTGGATCGGCCTCATCGGCGTCTATGGGGCGATCTTCGGAAATTTCTGGACGTTCAACGCCCTTTTCGAGGACAAGCGCATGTCTTCTCTATTCGTGATCGCGGGGCCGATCGCGTTGATCGAGACGGTGGCGCTGGCCTCGACCTGCAGTTTCGCGTTACGCGAGGTGGCGAAAGAAGCCCGTGGTGGCTTGGGGGTGGCCAGTTTCGTCGCTGCCGGGTGCGGCTTCCTCGCCGGAGGTCTCGCCGCGTGCTTCGCCTGCGCAGGCTTCTTCCAGTTCTTCAGCCAGTTCGGAATGCGGCCCGAGGCCAGTGCGTGGGCCACTCTGGGCTGCATAGGAGTCTCGGTGATCGTGGCTTCTGTCGTCCTCACTCGGAAGAAAAACACTCCCATACAAGAACACAATTGAGCGCGCACGGCGTAGATCGCCTCCCGCACGACTTCGGTCACGCAACGACACCAGCTCGCGAGCGCCGATGTTTCAAGAATGTGACTGAGCGTTTCAGGTGGTCAGTTGAGCTTAGAGGTGGCCCCCGGCTCGTCCAGGGCGAGCCGCGATTCGTCCTCATTCCTTGCGCCCAGCGGCATGAGAGTGCATTGCAGCGTGGTCGCCTCGCATGAAATTCCGTTGGCTCCGAGGTCTGGCGCGTTCGGGTGAGTTGGCGCTCGTACCGCGACTGTCTCAGGGTTTGAGGTCGTCGGTCTTCGGCTCACCTGGGTGGGACGCTGCCAGCCGCTGGAACTCCTCTTCGGAGATCGGGAGCGTGGTGTACTCGAGCAGCAGGTTGCTGGTCGGCTGCCAGCCGTCCGGTGTCCACAGCTCGTATTCGAGTTCATACGGGTTCGGCAGGCGCTTGGCCAGGAAGAGGACATTGCCGAGATCGTGGATATCGTCCCCTCTGCGGAAGACTGCTCGGTAGTCGTGGGCGCGGCTGCGGAAGGCGCGCGATCTTCCCGTCATCGCAGCGACGTCGCGTGCGATGCGGAAGTGTCGCTCGCTGAACTCCACCACCCACCAGCCGGGCTCCAGCCGCCCGAGCACGTCGGTGTGCCGCCAGCCGAGGTCGTCGGGAGTCTCGTCGACCGATCCGGTGCGGCGAACGAGATCGTGGACGTAGTACCCGTTCTTGGTGGCGAGGCCGTGCCACACGTCGAAGTACCTTGCCCCAGCGATCTCTCGTCCGCGGATGGTCCGTTCCAGATCGTCGCGGCCGACCGGCAGCACGACCCTGTCGCGCGGCTCCTTCCCCCGCACCCACGCACCCTCTTGCAAGTAGGTCTCCCATTCGCCGTCGCCGCTTGAGGGGCAGCGGATCAGCGCGTGCGCGCGGCCGATATCCGCGACTTCGCTCAGTTTTTCGAACTCCGCGAAGTAGTGGTGACCGTCCACCTGTTCGGCTCGCCGCCGTGCCGCCAGCAGAGCGACGATGCCCGCAAGGCTGTCCCGCTCGAAGGGCGCCAGCGGCAACGCGTAGCGATGTTCCGGCAGCAACTCGTCGACCACGGCGTACGCGGAGCGCAGGTCGATCATGTCGGCCTCGTGCCGGAACACCGCGAAGCCGCCGCCTTCGAACCCGTCCCGCGGCTCATGCTTCGCAGGCGCGCGGTCGTCGGCCACTTGCCTGAGCCACTCCAGCTCTGCGGCGCTCACCTCGCGGTAGTCCTCATAGGAGTTCCGGTCGCCGGTTTCCGCCAAGCCGCGGCTTTGCGTCCACACACCGTGGCCGACGTACTTCTGCTCGTCGTGAGCGCCGATGCTGCGGTACAGGCCCTTGGCGTTGCCGATATCAGACATGCCGCGTTGGTTTTCGAACAACGCGAAGTAGCGGTAGTCGGCCAGATAGCGCTCGAACACGCGATCACCCCCCTCGGCGATCACCAGATCTTAGCGAGCCGACCGGGTATTCGGGACGCATACCGGACTCTCCACCCGGAGACACCGATCACGCGACTGCCTGCGGAGACGCCGAAACCCAAGCCAGCGTAAGTGCCCGCCGCAAGCGGGTCCTTGGCCCCGAGCATCCGGTGCCCGAAAGCTCTCCGCTCGAACCACCAACGATCGATCAGCGGCATGAGCTTTCGGTTCAGTCCCCCGCCCTGCCGGTGTCGTACGCCCACATCGCGATCTCGACCCTGTTTCGGGCGCCGATTTTGGTCAGCAGGCTGGCGACGTGGGTCTTGGCGGTCGTCAAGCCGATGTACAGCTCGGCGGCGATCTCGGCGTTCGTGCGGCCACGGGCGACCAGCGTCAGTACCTCCTCCTCGCGATCGGTGAGCGGCTCGATCGGTTGGATCCGACGGCTCGCCGGTTCCCTGGCGGCGAGCGTGGCCAGCAGTCGCCGGGTGATGTTCGGCGCGATCAGGGCATCGCCGACGGCAGCGGCATGAACGGCCTGGACGAGCAGCGCCGTCCCGGCGTCCTTGAGCAGAAAGCCTCGGGCGCCGGCCCGGAGCGCACCATGGATGTACTCGTCGAGGTCGAAGGTCGTGATCACGACTACCGCGATCGGGTCCGGGACGCCCCGCCCGGCGAGGAGCTTGGTGACCTCGATGCCGTCGAGTCCGGGCATCAAGATGTCGACCAGGCACACGTCGGGGCGGAGCCGTTGCGCCAGCTCGACGGCTGCGTGGCCGTCGGCGGCCTGGCCGACGACCTCGATGCCGGGCTGAGCCTCAAGGATCATCGAAAGGCCGGTGCGCACCAGATCCTGGTCGTCGGCCACCAGCACGCGCACCGTCATCGGCGTACTTTAATCGGCAGTTCGGCGTCGACCGTCCACCCGCCTTCGGGTGCCGGCCCGGCACCCAGCGTGCCGCCGAGTAGCTGCACACGCTCGGTCATCCCCAGCAGCCCGAAGCCGTGGTTCACCGACCGTGCCGGGTCGATCTGTCCGTCGTCTGTCACGCGTAGTCGCAACCTTCCCGCGCCCTCCACGACCCGGATCTCCACACGCGAGGCGTTACGGGCGTGCCGCAGGGCGTTGGTCAGCGCCTCTTGCGCCAGCCGGTAGACCGCGGCGTCGATCTGGGGCGGAAGTTCGTCCAGGGCGTCCGGCAACTCCACGTCGACGACAGGAACCGGGGCACGTCTGGCGAGGGAGACCAGGTCGGCAACACCGGGCTGAGGGGCGTACCCCACCGGCGCTCCATCGCGCAGCACGCCGACCATCGCCCGCATCTCCGCGAGCGTCCGCGACGCTTCCCCTTCGATCGCCGCCAGCACCTCGAGTGCCGCCTCAGGTCGCTGCCCGGCCATCGCCTGGCCCGCCTGCGCCTGCACAGCGATCGCCGAGACGTGGTGGGCGACGATGTCGTGCAACTCGCGCGCGAGACCGACCCTCTCCTGGCCGCGGATCTGGTCCAGCTCCCGGCGCCGGCTCTCGGCGCGATAGCGGAACGCCGCTCCGCCCGCCGCCGCCGCCGCGAGGATGGCGAACCCGCCGAAGATCTCGGTGGGCCCGATGTGGTCGGGGACCATACCGATTCCCGCGGCGATCGCCACCACCACCAGCCCGATCACGATCTCGCGCCCTGAGCCCCAGCGGACCAGCGCGTAGACGAACACCAGGACGTAGATCATCGTGTCGAGGCCCACGCTCGGAGCCCCGCCCAGCAGGCTCGCCAGTCCCAACGCCATCGCGATGCCGAAGGCCACCCCTGCACAGGCCAACGGGTGGGTACGCCGCCACAGCAGCAACGGCGCGAGTCCGGCCGCCACGATCGTCGCGAACGGCCGCCAGGCGACGTCGTCCCGGAGAAGTCCCTCGAGCAGCGCGGTCACCATCAACGCCCCGACCAGCACCCAGTCGCGCCACACCCGTTCGGGAGCGTTCGTGGCGCGCGGCTCGGCCCACAGCGAGCGCAGGGCATGGGTGGTCACGCACCCAGCCTAGGGACCGCCGAGGCGTCGGGGACCGACCGAAAGAACGAGACGCCGCTCCTCCTCACAGCCGGGGCGTGTCCGGCCCCGACGACGATGTGCCCGCCGCCGGGCTCGGCGATCGTTGGCCCACCGATCCTCACCACGACAACGGAGCCCACGATGAGAACACGTCGACCCACCACGACCACACTGGACGAGCAGCGGATCCCGGTGAGAGCCAAACTCGCCGCGGCGTGGACGAGCCTCGTGCTCCTGTACGCCTACGTGGACATCCTCGCCTTCTTCAAACCTGGCGTCATCAAAGACATCGAAGCCGGCGTCGTCTTCGAGTTCGACATCAGCCAGACGTTGTTCACCGTCTTCCTCACGCTCATGGCGATCCCGACCCTCATGGTCGTGCTGTCGATGACCCTGCCCGCCCGGGCCAACCGCACCACGAACCTCATCGTGGCCTCGATACAGGTCCCCTTCGCGGCGTTCAACGCGGTGGGCGAATCCTGGAGATACTTCTACGGCCTCGGCGTCGCACTGGAATTGATCGTTCTCGTCCTCATCCTGCGGTACGCCTGGACCTGGCCCCGCACCACGCCGCCGGCGTCCACGGCCACCAGCCCGGGCCGTGAAACCGTTCGCGCCCAGTAGAAAGACCGAAACCCAAGCCCAGCCACCGTCCAGCACTCTCCAGCGGATAGGTTCGCACTCCAGCCTTCCCGTTCGGCCTAACGCGATTGGAGCGTTCGGCGCAACATCGCCCGCGATCCGGCGCGCGCGGGTTTGGCGGCTGGATGACGCGGGCATCTGCTCCTCACCTCGCAAACTTGATCAAGGAGTCGAACAGTGGCTTCGTACCGTGTGAAACCGTCCAAGCCCGTCGCGATCGTCGGCGCGCTGATCGGCATCGGGATGCTTGTCGTCGTGTTCGTCAACGGGATCGGCCGCGGCAACGGCTTCATCTGGCTATGGGCGGCGGCGTGCGTGGCCATCGTCGGGTTCAATCTGTGGGCGGCGTTCAGCAAGAATGGAGCCACGGAAGTGATCGAACGCCGGAGTACCGAATAGGTCCTTTCGCACGAGTTCGACGACCGGCATGACCGTGGAGGAATTGGGACGTTCAGCGTCCCGATTCCTCCACGGTCGGCTCCCGCGAAACAGTTCAGACCGTGCCACGAAGTCCCTGCTCGGCAGGAGACTCGATCACGCCGTATTGCCTTGCCGTTCAAAGGCCCCGGAACCACAAAGGGGCTCTCACAGTACCTGAATCAGCAGGGACTCCCAGACGTCCGGAACACCTGTCAACCTTCTTGAGTCGGCTCCTGAGCAGCAGCTCCGACAACACACCAGGAAAAAGCGCTGCACATGCTTCCACGACAGAAGGAACGAAAAACAATGGCGGAAAGCCGATCCACCCCTCACGCGGACCGTTTCGATCTGAGCGGGAAACACGCACTCGTCACCGGCGGCACCAGGGGCATCGGATTGATGATGGCGCGCGGCCTTCTGCAGGCGGGTGCCCGCGTCGTCATCAGCTCACGCAACAAGGACGCGTGCGCCGAGGCGCAGCATCTGCTGTCCGAATTCGGCGACGTTCGAGCGATCCCCGCCGACCTGTCCAGGCACGACGAGTGCCGGCGTCTCGCCGATCTTGTCGGGGCCGACTCGGAACACCTGGACATCCTCGTCAACAACGCGGGAGCGATGTGGCGCGAGCCGCTGGAGACGTTCCCGGACGAGGCCTGGGACTCGGTGATCGACCTCAACCTCAAGTCGCCGTTCTGGCTGGTACAGGCACTGCTCCCGGCACTTCGCAGGGCGGGCACCGCCGATGATCCCGCGCGGATCGTCAACATCGGCAGTATCGCCGCCATCCACGTCGCCGAGTCGCCCAACTATTCCTACGCCGGCAGCAAAGCGGCACTCCATCAACTCACCAGGGTGCTGGCCAGGGAACTGGGCCCCCAGCACATCACCGTGAACGCGGTAGCACCAGGAGTGTTCCCATCGCAGATGATGGCGGCCACGATCGAGGCCATCGGCGACACGATCGCGGCGAAGACCCCTCTGCGCCGGATCGGCCGCGACGACGACATGGCGGGCATCGCCGTGTTCCTCGCCGGCCGGGCCGGCTCTTACCTCACCGGCGCCGTCATCCCTGTCGACGGTGGCATCGCCACGACCGCGTCGGGTACCTAGGCGCTGTCGGGGGTACCGGCAGAACCTCCCTCCGCCTGCGGGCAAAGCCTATGGTGAAGGGGTGACCAAGATCGACCCGCGCACCGAGATCAAGGAATTCCTCCGCTCGCGTCGCGCACGGATCGCGCCAGAGCGGGCCGGACTGCCCGCCTACGGTGGCAACCGCCGGGTCAAAGGTCTGCGTCGCGAAGAGGTGGCTCTCCTGGCAGGGATATCGGTCGACTACTACGTGCGGATGGAGCGCGGCAGCCTCGCCGGCGCCTCCGACGGGGTGCTCGACGCGGTGGCCTCTGCCTTGCACCTCGACGAGGCCGAGCGCGATCACCTCTTCCACCTCGCGCGGCAGTCCAGGGCGCCTGGCGGTCCACGCCGCCGGCGCCCCGCCTCGACGGTGCGTCCGGCGCTTCGGCAGGTGCTCGACGCCATCACCGACGCGCCGGCGTGGATTTGCAACGGCCGTTATGACGTGCTGGCCACGAATCATCTTGCCCGCGCACTGTTTTCACCGGTGCTGGCCGGCACACGACGGCCGGCGAACACCGCGCGGTTCGTGTATCTGGATCCCGAAGCGGCGAGAACGTTCTTCGTCGACTATGACCGCATCGCCCGCGATGTGGCCGCGAAGCTACGCATGGAGGCCGGCCGCGATCCGCACGACGAGGAGCTGATCACCCTGGTCGGCGAGTTGTCGACACGTAGTGAGCTGTTCCGGCGGCGGTGGGCGTCTCAGGACGTTCGCCTCCACCGGTCCGGACTCAAGCGCCTGCACCATCCGGTCGTGGGCCGGCTCGACCTGGACGTCGAATCGATGGAGTTGCCGGCCGACCCCGGCCTGCTCCTGACCGTCTACACCGCGTCCACCGGCACCGCGGCTGCGGACGGTCTGGCCCTGTTGGCGTCATGGGCGGCCGGTCAGGAGAAGACGGCGACCGAGATTCAGTCACCCGGCTGAAGTTCCTTCGAGGCAGTCGATGGCCTACTGAGCGGTCCCGCGCGCCAGCCTTTCGGAGAGCGCGTGGGCCTCCTGCAACAGCAATGTACCCAGCTGCGGAAGGCGATCGGGACCGAACCGATGCTCGACGCCGGTCAGGCTGAGTGCCCAGCGCGGCGACCCTGCACGGTCGAAGACGGCGGCGGCGATCCCCCAGCTGCCCTCCACGACGAGCCCGGGGTTCAGCGCGTAACCGTTCGTCCGGGTGGCCGCGACATGCGCGCGGATCGCCCGGACATCGTGCTGCGCGCCGTATTCCGCGCTCAGATCGACCGCGCCGAGATAGTCGTCGACCTCCCGCTGGGGCAGGTGCGCGAGGATCACCATGCCCGCGGACACGACCCCGAGCGGAAAGCGGGCACCCTCGTAGAGGACGTGGCTGCGGATCGGGAAGGCGCCGTCCTCGCGGATCAGGCAGATCGTCTCCTCCCCGCGCCGCGCGGAGAAGAACGCGCTCTCCCCCGTGGCGAGCGCGAGCCGCCGGACCGCGGGAAGGGCGGCCTCCGTCACGTCGTACCGCCGCGCCGCGGCCACGCCGAGGAAGTACAACTCGGGGCCCAGCACCCAGTGATCGGTGTCCGGCGTCCGGTCCACCAGGCCCACTCCCCGCAGCGAGGTCAGCAGCCGGTGCACGGTCGGCCGCGGCAATCCCGCTTCCCGCGCGATCGTCGTGGTCGTCGCACCGTCCGGCTCGTTCTCCGCGACCGCGCGCAGCGACTGATAAATCCGGCCGACAAGGTCTCCAGGGGCGTCCACTCAGTGAACACTACCCCACCTCACGTGCTCGTCAGATGAGCAATCCACAGGTGGTAGGCGTTCACTCATTGACCACGTGTACGACGCACGGTGTCATGGCGGGGTGGACAAAGTGATCGGATCAGCCGCGGATGCCATCGCCGACATCCCCGACGGCGCAACCCTCGCGGTCGGCGGTTTCGGGATGTGCGGGGTACCCGCGGTCCTCATCGGCGCACTGTACGAAGCCGGGACCTCGGACCTCGAAGTCGTCTCGAACAACGCCGGGGTGGACGGCTGGGGCCTCGGCGTCCTGCTCGGCGCGGGTCGCCTCCGTCGCGTGGTCTCCTCCTACGTCGGGGAGAACAAGGAGTTCGCCCGTCAGTACCTCGGCGGCCAGCTGGAGGTCGAGCTGACACCGCAGGGCACCCTCGCCGAACGGCTGCGCGCCGGCGGTTCCGGCATCCCCGCGTTCTTCACCGTCACCGGTGCGGGCACGCAGGTCGCCGACGGTGGCCTGCCCTGGAAGTACGACTCCGCCGGGAACGTCGAGAAGTCCAGCCCGCCGAAGCAGAAGCAGAGCTTCGACGGCAAGGAATGCGTGCTCGAACACGCGATCATCGCCGACTTCGGGCTCGTGCGCGCGTGGAAGGGCGACCGGCACGGGAACCTCGTCTTCAGGGACACCGCCCGCAACTTCAACCCGCTCGCCGCGATGGCCGGGCGGATCACCGTCGCCGAGGTCGAGAACCTGGTCGAACCCGGCGAGATCGACCCGAATTCCGTCCACCTGCCCGGCGTGTTCGTGCACCGGGTGGTGCCGCTGACGCCCGAACAGGCCGCGGACAAGCCGATCGAGAAGCGAACCGTGCGGGTCGCGGACGCGAAGGAGGCCTGACATGGCGTGGGATCGCAACCAGATGGCCGCCAGGGCCGCCGCCGAACTGCACGACGGTGACTACGTCAACCTCGGCATCGGCCTGCCCACCCTGGTGCCGAACTTCGTGCCGGACGACGTCGAGCTCTTCCTGCAGTCGGAGAACGGCATCCTCGGTGTCGGCCCCTACCCTGCCGAGGACGAACTCGACCCGGACCTGATCAACGCCGGCAAGGAGACCGTCACCGTCCGCAAGGGCGCCTCGTTCTTCGACTCGGCGATGTCCTTCGGCATGATCCGCGGCGGCAAGATCGACGCCGCGATCCTCGGCGCGATGCAGGTCTCCGCGGCCGGTGACATCGCGAACTGGATGATCCCCGGCAAGATGGTCAAGGGCATGGGCGGCGCGATGGACCTGGTCCACGGCGCGAAGAAGGTCATCGTGCTGATGGAGCACGTCGCCAGGGACGGCGCCCACAAGATCGTCGACGAGTGCTCGCTGCCCTACACCGGCCTCGGCGTCGTCCAGCGGATCATCACCGACCTGTGCGTCATCGACATCACGCCCGACGGGCTCGACCTCGTGGAGCTCGCGCCGGGCGTCACGGCCGACGAGGTGCAGGAGAAGACCGAACCGCGCCTTCGCGTCAAAGTCGGATAGGCACCCGGGCATCGGCTGCCAGGAACGGTCCTGGCAGCCGGTGCTCACGCCGTATGGGTGTCCGACGGGCCCGGGTCGAGAGCAGCCAAATACGGGTGGTCGGGCAAATGAACCCAGCCCGTCGCGGCGGTCTCCTTGACCTCGACCGGCACCTGCCGCCAGGAATCCGGGGCGGCACCGGCGGCATGACGGATGACGTCGTCGTAGACCTCGGCGGAGGCGATCGCCGCCAGTACGCCCGGGGACGCCGCGAGCGCGACCTTCAGCGGAGTCGCGTCACACAGCCGGTGAGCGTGTACCAACGCCGTCGAGGTGACCCCGTGCTCGTCGATGACGACCTCACCGCTGTGCAGCGAGATCCGCAGCCGGATCCGCTGTGCCTCCACATGCGCGTCGTTGTGCACCCGCAACCGCGTCACCAGCACAGGCAGCAGCGCCTCGATGAACGCCACCCTGTCCACGCCGACCGGGACGAGCACGAACATCCCGTCGCCCCTGTCTTCCCGGTAACAGTCCTTCCACGCCGCCCCCGCCGCGGCGAACGCCGCCTCCATGACGACGTAGAGCCCGTCGCGTACCGCGCGCTGATGCGGTCTCGTCCGATGCCGGTCCCCGAACCCCTCCACGTCGACCACCACCGCGAGCCGATTCTGCGAACCGTGCTTCGACGCCCGCTCGGCGATCCGGCTCTTGAACAGTCGAGCGATCTTCGAAACAGGCGCTGACCAGCTCTTTTCCGGGCACCCTGCGCCCCCATTCCCTTTTGGGGTGGTACCATTTTTCACGGAACTTCTCCTGTAGTTGCCTGGACGCGACCGGGTTTTGTTCCCGGCACTCGGACTGTTACAGCAGTCCGAGTGCCTCTCTTTCCATATTTCCCTGGACTATTCATTCGACATTGATCTCCGTATCGCCGATGACGGCGGCCATGACCCGATCGCGCAGGACCGGCTGGATCGGCCGGTGTAACCGGAGGGCGTTGCCGCAGTGGTCGACAGCGGCGATCCACCAGACGAGGTCGTAATCCCGCGGATGCCGGTCGATGAACTCGGCGGCCATCCGCGTCTTGCCGACACCACCGAGACCGTGCAATGCCGAGGGGAAAACCTTGGCGATACCGCGGCCCATCCTCCTGCTGAGCCGATCCAGGAGCTCGTCACGACCGGAGAAACCCGGGTTCCGCGACGTCGGTGTCAGCGCAGGTGGACGCGCTGCCGTCTCGAACATGGTTGGGCTCACAGTGTCAGCAACCCCTTCCCGATAGCGCCTTGATCGTTTCAGAAGCTGGGGAGAACGGTACAACACGGTCCTGCGGAGCGACGGAATCGGCCGCCGCGTGCCATCGAGCGGCAATTCCCGGACTGCCGCGAGAAAGCGAATATCCACCTGTGTCCCAAGTGGACTTCCCTTTCCTGAGTCCGGAAGCGTACATGATCCCCGGAATGAGAAGTCCGAGGAGGTGCTCCAGTCTCACTTCCGGCACGAAACGACGTCCCATCAGCTTTGCCGCATCGAGGCGGACCGGCACCGCCGCGAGAAATCGCACCAAGCGTAACGCCGACGGTGAGGCTGACAGGGCATCGGAATCGGAGTGGAAAATCCGTTCCGCGGCGAGCGGGCTCTTTCCTCGATCGGGTGACAAACCACTACCGACCGGGTGTCCGCGGCCCGGACAGCGGTCGCGGATCGGGCACTCAGCTCAGCCCGGTGCCCACTGACCGGGTGACTGGCCACGATCGCCTCGAACCGGTCCTCGGCCGGGTTCTCGATCCGCGCTTTCGGAAAACGGCGGAGAAAACCGGCGGGAATTCCCGTTCCCCATTACTGGTCATGATGGCAACCGGGAAAGCGTGACAGCGGCTCCGGCCATCACGGACGACGGCGGAGCGCTGGTCGGGCACCTCGGCTCCGAAGGCGACTGGCGCTATGGCCGTCGCCTTCGGAGCCCGAGCCAGGTCACGTCATCGCGACCAGGGTCCGCCGCTTGCCGGTGAACGGCTCGCGCCCATGGGCCATCAGCATGTTGTTGATCACCATGATGTCACCCGGCTGCCACGGGAACGCGTAGCTGACCTCGTCGTACGTCGCCTTGATCGTGTCCAGGTCCGCCCGCGGGATCGGCGAGCCGTCGGCGAAGGACGCGTTGCGGGGCAGGTCCTCCTCGGGGTACAGCTCCAGCAGCGCCTCGCTGACCTCCTCCCCCAGGCTCGAGACGTGGAACAGGTTGGCCTGGTTGAACCACACCGTCGCGCCGGTGTGCGGTTCCGCGACGAAGGACGGGCGCACGTGCCGCGTGCGCAGGCCCTCGTCGGTCCATTCGTACGTCTGGCCGTTGGCGGCGCAGTAGTCCGCCACCGCCTGGCGGTCTTCGGTCTGGAACGCCTCCTGCCAGGTCAGCCCGAGGCCTTCGCGGAACGCCCGTGTGTAGGTGACACCGCCCTCGAACCGCTCGCGCAGGTCCGCTGGCAGCAGGCGGTACATCGCGCGGCTGTCGGCGATCGGCGTCGCGCCGCCGGTTTCGGCCGCCGTGTCGCACAGGAAGAACAGGCGGGCGGGCCAGTGCGCCGAGTACGAGTTCTCGTTGTGCATCGGGATCGACTCGGCCGGCGGGTATTCCGTCGAGGTGTAGATGTTGCCCGCGACCACCGACCGCGGCGTCGACCGTTCGGTGTACGTCAGCAGCGAGCCGCCGATCTCCTCGGTGACCTGGTTGAACACCGCCACGTCGGCGGGCATCCCCCGCAGCAGGATCGCGCCGTGCTCGCGCAGCCGGTCCTGCAGTACTTCGCGGTGCGCGCGCACCCAGTCCAGGCCCGTGGCCGCGTACACGGTGATCTTCGTGTGTTCGTTTCCCTCGATGTGGCCGAGGTTCGCCGCGAGTTCGGCGGTCATGACTCCTCCAGTTCGAATCGGATCAGCTTGGCGGCCTCGGCGTGCAGCGCGGCGAGGTCTTCGGTGTCGGCGAACCCCGCGGCGAGCACGTTCACCGCGTAGATCTCCTGGTCGTCGGTGAGCAGCTGGCCGGGACGCACGATCGTGACGACCTCCAGGACCTCGGGAAGGTCGGCGATCTCGTCGGTACCGTCGACGCGGACCAGCCGCCCGGTGCCCTCGGCGTAGAAGATCAGGTAACCCACGGGCACCGGCAGGCCCGCACCCCGCGCGGGCGGTGGCGTGCCGAGTGCCAGCGACACGGCCTCGGCGACGACGTCGACGCCGGTCGCGAGTTTCAGCAGCACCGGCTGGGCGCCACCGGCCGGGCGGCCCGCGTTCACCTCGACGATCGCCGGGCCCAGCTCGGCGTCGTCGATCAGCTCGACGTGCGCGCAGGTGTTGTCCAGGCCCAGCGCGAGCGCGGCGGCCGTCACCGCCGAGAACAGCCGCTCGGTGTCCTTTTCGGACAGTTCGAGCGGTGGGCAGACCATGCCCAGCTCGAACTTGCGCTCGTCGATCAGCGGCTTCTCCACCACGGCCACCGGTTCCGCGACGCCGTCGCGGACCAGGACGTCGACCGCGTACTCCGGGCCGCGCAGCAGCCCTTCCACGAGGAACACCTTCACCGGGTCGATCGGCGACGGCCCGCCACCGACGAGCCGGTGGTACCGGGCGTCCTCCGACAGCGGCAACCGCTCGGCCAGCAGCCGGTACGCCGCCGCCAGCTCGTCCACAGTGGACACCGTACGCACGAGATTGCTCGCCGCGCCGTTCACCGGCTTGACGATCGCCGGGAGCCCGACCGCCGAAGCCACCGACTCCGCCTCGTCAGCCGACGAGATCAGGGCGCAGCGCGGCCCCGGCAACCCGGCCGCGGCCAGCGCCTGCCGGACCGCGAACTTGTTGTGCGTCACGGTGAACACCGAGGCGGGGCAGCGTGCGACGCCGAGCAGCTCGGCCGCTCGGGCGACGCTCGCGATGATTCCTTCGGCGGCGGTCACCACTCCGGCCGGGCTCGCGGTCCGCGCCCGGATCGCCCCGGCGACGGCTTCGGAGTCACGGACGTCGTCGACGACGACGAAGCCGTCCACCAGTTCCGTCAGCCGCGACTGCTCGGCCGGTTCCAGGGGCTGGGTGACCAGCTCGACGCCCAGCCCGGTCGCGCGCACGGCGGCCACGACGTCGGCGATCCACTGCCCGGCGGTCTCCCGGACCACGAACGCGGTGTTCACACTTCCTCCAGGTCCAGCCGGACGAGCTTGCTCGCCTCCGCGTGCAGGGCGGCGAGGTCGTCGTGATCGGCGAACCCGGCCACGACGAGGTTGACCGCGTAGGTCTCCTGTTCGTCGGTGAGCACCTGCCCCGGCGACACGGTGGTGACGACGTCGATGACCTCGGGCAGCTCGGCGATCTCGTCGAGCCCGCCGATGCCGGTCAACCGGCCCGAACCGGCCGCGTAGAGGATCAGCATGCCCAGCGGGATCGGCAGTTTCGCGGGTTCCCGCACCGGCGGCGGAGCGCTCACAGCGAGCGCCGCCAGCTCGGCGAACACGTCGATGCCGGTGCGCAGCTTCGCCAGCAGCGGCATGATCGATCCGGCGGGCCTGCCCGCGTTGACCTCGACGATCGTCGGACCGCGGTCGGTGTCGTCGATCAGCTCGACGTGGGCGCAGGTGTTGTCGAGACCCAGCGCGCGGACCGCGGCGATCGCCGCCGCGGTGACCAGTTCGGCCCGGTCGGCGGTGAGCCCGGCGGGCGGGCACGACAGCGCCAGCTCGAACTTCCGCTCGTCGATCAGCGGTTTGTCGAGGATCTCGACCGGCTCGGCCACGCCGTCGCGGACCAGCACGTCCACCGCGTACTCCGGACCGCTCAGGAACCCTTCGACGAGGAACGTCTTCGAAGGGTCCAGTGTCCCTAATGGACGGTGGTAGCGCGGATCCGCGGACTCGGGCAGTCGCGCGGCCAGCAGCTCGTACGCGGCCGCCAGTTCGTCCACAGTGGACGCGGTGCGGACGAGGTTGCTGCCCGCTCCGTTGACCGGTTTGACGATCGCCGGGAGCCCGGTCGCCGCGGCGACCGACGCCGCCTCGGTGGCCGACGAGATCAGGGCGTACGCGGGGCCGGGCAGCCCGGCCGAGGCGAGGGCCTCCCGGACCGCGAACTTGTTCGCGCACATGGCGAACACCGACGCCGGGCAGCGCGCCACCCCGAGCAGCTCCGCGGCGTGGGCGGTGCTCGCGATGGCGCCGTCCGAGCCGGTGAAGAGGCCGGCCAGCGCGCCGCCGTCGATCTCCCGCACCTTCGCCGCGACGGCTTCCGGGTCGTGGACGTCGTCGAGCGCGACGACGTCGTCCACCACGCCTTCCAGTGCGGCACGCTCGGCCGCGTCCATCGGCGGGGCGAGCAGCACCACGCGGTGCCCGGCCGCCCGCATCGACGGCGCGACCTCGCCGACCCAGTGCCCACGGGCCTCCCTGACCAGCACTGCCGTACTCATGCGGCATCCTTCCCGGCGAGCTTGCGCTCCCGTTCCTGCGCCCCCACCAGATCGTCGGGCAGCGAATCGGGCACCTCGGTGTCGAACCGGCGCAGCCGCCGCAGCGAGAACCCGCCCACGTTGATCAGCAGCAGGATCAGCGCGAAGACGACATAGGCGAGCCCGATGCCCCGCGTCTCGCCGGTGCCGAGCACGGCGCCGACCGACCCGGTCAGCGCACCACCCGGCGCCAGCAGGGGCGAGAACCAGCCGACCGCCAGCGGCGCCAGCACGGCGAACCCGATCGGCAGCGTCGACCACGTGATCGTCTGGTTGATCGCGAACACCCGGCCGTGGAACCGCTGCGGCACCTTGACCTGCACGAGCGTCGCGTAGATGCCCTGCGACACGGCCATCGCGGCGGCCAGGAGGAACACCCCGGCCGCGACGACGATCAGCGACGGGCGCAGGCCCATCACCAGGCTGCCGAGCGCGATCCCGACGTTGCCGGCGAGCACGCCGACCATCCGGCGCTGCCGCGGGCCGCCCCACAGCGCCATCCCGATCCCGCCGGCCACCGCGCCGAGGGCCTCGGCGAGCGCCACCTGCGCGACGTCGGTGACCGAGCCGAACGAGAGCACGAGCGGCGAGACCAGCACCAGCGCCGGAGCGAGGAAGACGTTCGCCAGCGCGAAGTACAGCAGCATCGTGCGGAAGCCGCGGTGGTTCCACGAGTACCGCAGCCCGCCCGCGATCGCCGTCAGCAGCGGTTCGCGCGGGCGCCAGCCCATCATGTCCGGGAACCGCACCAGCAGCAGGCCCACGATCGCGAACACGTAGCTCGCCATGTCCAGGATCAGGATGCCGGACAGCTCGATCGCCGCCAGCAGCCCGGCGGCGAGCACCGGCATCAGCAACTGGGCGAACCCGTTGGACAGCTGCGCGAGGCCCATCGCGTGCCCGAGGTACTGCTTCGGCACCAGCTGCGCCACCGACGACTGATAGGCGATGCGCTGGAACGAGGAGGCCACCGACCCGAGCGGGATCAGCACGTAGAACAACCACAGCTGGACGTGCCCGGTGGCCAGCAGCAACGCCAGGATCAGCTGGATCCCGCCCGCGATACTGCTGGCCGCGATCATGATCCGGCGACGGTCGCCGCGGTCGACCAGCGCGCCCGCCACCGGCAGGACGAGTACGCCGAACAGCAGCGCGAGCGCCCACAGCAGGCCGAGGTCGGCGACCGACCCCGTGCGGGTGTAGAGCCAGATCGGCACCGCGAACGACGTCAGCGCGGAGCCGGTCGACGACACCAGCTGCCCGATCGTGATCGTGACGAACCGGCCCATACTCGGCCGCACCTCGGGTTTGTCGTCCACGACCGCCCGATGGGTCTCGTGCACCGCCCAGGCCGCGTCTTCGCCGCGCACCCGGACGTCGAGCTCGCCGGGATCGTCCAGCGCCGGATGCACGCGCGTGACGATCTCCGCGAGTTCTTCGGCCCGGTAGCGCAGGAAGAAGTGCCCGGCCTGGTCGAGCACCACGAGCGCGGTGGTGTCGGTGAGGAACTCCCACTCCCGGTACCGCTCGGTGTAGTAGTCGGTGACCGGGTCCTCGGAGCCGACCACCGACACGATCGGCGCGCGCAGCTTGGCCACGCGGGCGTCGAGCAGGCCGCTGAAGTATTCCTCGGCGGCGCGGCTGTCGGCGCGCATGTTCGTGATGATCCGGTCGGCCTGCGCCGGGTCGAGGTCGTCGGTGTCGACGCCCATGCCCTTGAGCCAGTTCGAGTAGTACCGGTTGCTGCGCAGCTTCTCCAGCCGCGTGCGCAGCGTGCCCACCGCGCCTTTCATGCGGGCGAACGGGAAGATCGCGCCGATGTAGACGACCTCCAGCTCGCGGCCGCGCTCTTCGAGCAGGCGGGCGACGGCGACGGCGAGCGCGTTGCCGACCCCGCAGTGACCGTAGATGGCCAGCGGGCCGTCGATACGGTCGAGGATCTCGTCGGCCAGCCGCTCGACCAGGTCGTCGAAGGGCACGGCCTCCTCGGACAGCCCGACGTCGTGGCCGGGGATGGCGACCGAGTAGAGCGAGTGGCCCTCCGGGAGCGCGTCGGCCAGCGGCTGGTACACGATCGCGCTGCCACCGCCGTACGGGAAGCAGACATAGGTCAGCGTCCGCTGCTTCGCCGGCTTGGTCAGCTCGTACAGCAGGTGCCGCGGCCGGTCGGCGTCGTCACCGTCCATGAAGGACGCCAGCTCACGGATCGTGCGGTGCTGGAACAGGTCCATGACCCCGACCTGACCGGCGTCCGCCTTGCCGATCCGCGCCACCACCTGGGTGGCCAGCATCGAGTGGCCGCCGAGGTCGAAGAAGTCGTCGTCGACGCCCAGTTCGTCCACCTTGAGGACATCCCGCCAGATTTCGGCCAGCAGGATCTCGACCGGGGTCGACGGCGCGACCAGTTCCTTGGTCGCGTCCCGGGACGCGACCGGCGCGGGTAGTGCCTTGCGGTCGAGTTTGCCGTTCGGGGTGAGTGGCAGTTCGTCGAGCGCGACGAACGACGGCGGGACCATGTAGTCCGGAAGACTCTGCTTGAGCGCCGCCCGCAGCGCGCCGGGCTCGGCGTCGCCGACGACGTACCCGACCAGCCGCTTGTCCCCCGGCGTGTCCTCGCGCACGATCACGGCGGCGTCGCGCACATCCCGCTGGGCGCGCAAGGTCGTCTCGATCTCCCCCAACTCGATGCGCAGGCCGCGCAGTTTGACCTGGTGGTCGATCCGGCCCAGGAACGCGATCGTCCCGTCCGGGCGCCAGTGCGCGAGGTCGCCGGTGCGGTACATCCGTCCACTGTGGAACGGATCGGGCACGAACCGCTCGGCCGTCAGCTCCGGACGGTTGTGGTACCCGAGGGCGAGGCCGACGCCGGCGATGTGCAGTTCGCCGGGCACGCCGACCGGGCACGGCCGCCCGGCGCGGTCGAGGACGTAGATCCGGATGTTCTGGATCGGCGCCCCGATCGGCACCGACGCGACCTCGGCGAGCGCGGCGGGCGTGCAGTGCCAGGAGGTGACGTCGATGGCGGCTTCGGTCGGGCCGTAGAGGTTGTGCAGCTCGCAGTCCGGCAGCCGCCGGGTGAACTCGCGGGCGGCGTCGAGCGGCAGTTCCTCGCCGCTGCACACCACCCGCCGCAGCGCCGCACAGTTCTCGACACCTTGTTCGGAAAGGAAAAGCGTGAGCATCGACGGCACGAAGTGCGCGGTGGTGATGCCTTCGGACGCGAGCAGCTCACGCAGATACGCGGCGTCCTTGTGGCCGCCGGGTTCGGCGAGCACGAGCCGCGCGCCGGTGATGAGCGGCCAGAAGAACTCCCAGACCGACACGTCGAAACCGGCCGGGGTCTTCTGCAGCACCGAATCGGTGCCGTCGAGGCGGTACGCGCGCTGCATCCAGTCGAGCCGGTTGACGATGCCGCGGTGACCGTTGGGCACGCCTTTCGGCTGTCCGGTCGAGCCCGAGGTGTAGATGACGTACGCCGGGTCTTCCGGTCCGGCGAGCGGCTCAAGCGGGGTGACCGGCTGCCCGGCCAGGTCGTCCAAGACAACGACGGTCGCGTCCCCCGGCGGCAGCGTTTCGCGCAGCGCCGCCTGCGTCAGCACGACGGGCGCGGCCGCGTCCCGCAGCATGAACGCCAGCCGGTCGGCCGGGTACTCCGGGTCGAGCGGGACGTAAGCGCCACCGGCTTTCAGCACACCGAGAAGCGCGACGACCAGCTCGAACGACCGTTCCGCGAACACCCCGGTGAGCACGCCCGGTCCGACACCGAGCCCACGCAGCCGGTGCGCGAGCCGGTTGGCCCGCTCGTCCAGCTCGCGGTAGGTCAGTGACGCGCCGCGGAAGGTCACCGCGGGCGCGTCCGGCGTCCGGGCGGCCTGCTCCTCGACGAGCGCGTGCAGCGTGGTCTGCGGGAACTCGGCCGTCGTGGCGTTCCAGTCCTCCAGGACGAGCTCGCGCTGCCCGGCGTCGAGGATGTCCAATTCGGACAGTCGCCGCTCCGGGTCGGCGACGATCGAGCTCAGCAGCGTGACCAGCCGCCCGGCCATCCCGGCGACCGTGTCCGCGGTGAACAGCGCGGTGTTGTGCACGAACTTGCCGATCAGCCCGCGTTCGAGCTCGATCGCGTGGAACTCGAAATCGAACCGGGTCGCGGGCAGATCCATCGGCAGCCAGCGGAAGTCCACTTCGGACTCCCCTGCCGCGCCCATCCGGCCCATCTCGTAGTTCTGCAACACGAACATCGCCTGGAACACCGGCGAGCGGCTGACGTCGCGGGGTACGCCGAGCGCGTTCACCAGCCGCTCGAACGGGACGTCGGCGTGCTCGAACGCGTCCAGCACATGCCGCCGGGTGCGTTCGAGCAGTTCGGCGAACGTCGGGTCGCCCGCCAGCTGGGCGCGCAGCGGCAGCATGTTGATGAACATGCCCGCCACGCCCTCCAGCTCGGGCAGGCCGCGCCCGGCCGACGACGAGCCGATCGCGAAGTCCTCCTGGCCCGAGTACCGCGACAGCAGCACCTGGTAGGCGGCCAGCAGGGTCATGAAGAGCGTGACCCCGTGCTCGCGGCTCAGCTCGCCGAGGGCACGGGCGAGATCGCGCTCGACGAAGAACTCGTGGATCGCGCCGTCGAAGCTCTGCTTGGCGGGCCGGGGCCGGTCGGTGGGCAGCTCCAGGGGCTCGACCCCGGTGAGCTGTGCCTTCCAGTGCTCCAGCTGCCGGTCGAGTTCGCCGCCGGTGAGCGTGCGGCGCTGCCAGTGCGCGAAGTCGCCGTACCCGATGCTCAGCGCGGGCAGCTCGGCAGTGCCGCCGGTGCTCAGGGCGTGGTACTGCGCCGCGAGGTCGCGCAGCAGCAGGTCGACCGACCAGCCGTCGCCCACGATGTGGTGCGTGCACAAGACCAGCAGGTGTTCCTCGTCGGACACCCGGGCCAGCGTCGCCCGCAGCAGCGGCCCCACGGCCAGGTCGAACGTCTCGGCCGCGGCGTCGTCGACGACGGCGCGGGCCGCCTCCTCGCTACCGGCGTCCACAATGGACAGAACGACCGTGACCGCGGGTTCGATGTGGACCGTCGGCTGTCCGTCGTCCCCGGCCGGGAACCGCATCCGCAGCGCCTCGTGCCGCACCGGCAGAGTGTCCAAAGCGGACTGGAGCGCGGCGATGTCGAGCCGCCCGGTCAGCCGGATCGGCACCGGGATGTGGTACGACCCGGTGCCCGGCGCGAACTGCTCCATGAACCAGACGCGTTCCTGCTGATACGACAGCGGGACGACGGCGTCACCGGGACGCGGCGTGATGGTCGCGGCCGGTTCCGCGCGCCGTCGCAGCCGCCGTTCGAGCAGGGCGCGGCGCGCGGCCGCGCTGGTTTCGTCGATCGTGGTCATGAGTGCCCGCCTTCGGCCAGCTGCCGCTGGACCTCTTCGTCACTGAGCTGGTCGAGGTCCTCGGCGAGCCGCCGCTCGATCTCGGCGGCGAGCCCGGCGACGGTGGTGAGGGTGAACAGCCCCCGCACCGGGATGTCGACCTCGATCTGCTTGCGGAGCCGGGCCATCGCGCGGATCGCCAGCAGCGAGTTGCCGCCACGGGCGAAGAAGTCGTCGTGCGCGCCGAGGTCGTCGATGCCGAGCAGCTCCCCGAGCACCTCGGCGACGAGTTCCTCGGCCGCGGTCCGGGGTGCGACGTACGCCGTCGCCTCGCCGGGTTCGGGATCCGGCAACGCGGCCCGGTCGAGCTTGCCGCTGGCCGCCATCGGCAGCGCTTCGAGCGTCACGAACCTGGTCGGCACCAGGTAGTCCGGCAAGGTCTTCCGCAGAGCCTCGGCCGCTCCCTCGGTACCGCCGACGACGTAGCCGACGAGTGTGTCGCCGCGGACCGCCACGGCCGCGTCCCGTACCTCCGGCAGTTCACGCAGCGCCGCTTCGACCTCGCCGGGCTCGATGCGGTAGCCGCGCAGCTTCACCTGCTCGTCGGCGCGGCCGAGGTAGTCGAGCGTGCCGTCACGACGCCGGCGGACGAGGTCGCCGGTGGCGTACACCCGGCCGGACGGGCCCTCGACGAACTTTTCGGCGGTCAGGTCCGGCAGGCCGAGGTAGCCGCGGGCGAGCTGCGGCCCGCCGACGTACAGCTCGCCCGGGACACCCGGCGGCACCGGCTGCCGCCGCTCGTCGAGGACGTACACGCGGGTGCCGGGCACCGGGCGGCCGATCGGGACGGGTCCGGAAGGCAGCGCGTCCCCGGGTTCGATCCGGTGCACGACGCAGCCGACCGTGGCCTCGGTCGGGCCGTACTCGTTGACGACGAGCGTGCCGGGATGCCGCTCCCGCCACGGCTGAACGGCCTCGGCGGTCAGCGCTTCCCCGCCGAGCACCAGCTCACCCGTCGGGAACAGCTCCTCGGCGAGGACGGCGAGGTGCGTCGGGGTCGCCTTGACGAACGTCGGGCGGCCGCCGTCGACCACCGCGCCCCCGGCGGTGAGGGTGCCGAGCAGCGTCGTCACGGTGAGGTCGAACGACGCCGACGTGTGCAGCAACGCCCGTCCGGCCAGCCCGGGGTATGCCTCACGCGCCCACGCCAGGTACGTGTCGACGGCCCGGTGCTCGACCTCGACGCCCTTGGGCCGCCCGGTCGAGCCCGACGTGTAGATCACATAGGCGACGTCGTCCGGCCCTGCCGCCGGTCCGGGGTCTTCGGTGGCCGCGGCGGACCATTCGGCCGGATCGTCTAGGGCCAGCGACTTGGTGTCCACTGTGGACTCACCGGTGACCAGCACGAACGGGACACCTGCGTCGGCGAGGATCAGCGCCTGCCGGGGAGCCGGGTTGGCCGGGTCGAGCGGGACGTAGGCCGCGCCGCTCTTCAGCACCCCGAGCACGCCGGTCAGCAGGTCCGCCGAGTTCGGCACGCACACGCCGACGACGGTGCCGGGACCGGCGCCCAGCTCGCGCAGCCGGTGTGCGACGCGGTTGGCTCGCACGTTCAGCTCGGCGTAGGTCAGGCGAACCCCGTCGAAGTCGACGGCGGGTGCGTCCGGGGTCCGCCGCACCTGCTCCTCGAACCGGGCGTGCACGGCCGTCGTGTCCGAAATGGACAGCTCCGCGGAGTTCCAGTCGGTCAGGACCAGCTCGCGTTCGGCGTCCGACAGCAGCGGCAGATCCGCGACGGACTGAGCCGGGTCGGCCAGCGCCGCGGTCAGCAGCCGCAGGTAGCGCTCGGCGATGGCTTCGGCGGTCTCGCGGTCGAAAAGGTCAGTGCGGTAGACGAGCCTGCCGTCCACGGCGGTCAGGTCGATCGCGATGTCGTCCTTCGCGGTGGCCGAACGGACCGGCTCCAGCCCCGAGTCGGGCAGGAAGTTGAACCCGAGCTGGTACAGCGCCTGCACGCCGGGGTCTCGCTCGCCCCCGGCCGCCTCGGCGACCGCTTGGAAGGGCACCTGGCTGTGGTCGATCGCCTCCAGCAGCGTGGTCCGGACCCGGCCGACCAGCTCGGTGAACGCGGGGGCGTCCGAGCAGTCGACACGCACGGCCATCTGGTTGACGAACATGCCGATCAGGTCGGCCAGTTCGGGAAGGTCGCGGCCGGCGACCGGGACGCCGACGACGATGTCGTCCACTCGGGACAGTCGCGACAGCAGTGCCGCGTAGCCGGCCAGCAACACCATGAACGGCGACGCCGACAGCTCCCTGCTCAGTTCGCCGACCCGGTCGATCAGGCCGTCCGGGAGGGCGAAACGCACCTGGTCACCGGCGAACGTCAGCTCCGACGGCCGCGGCCGGTCGGTGGGCAGGCAGTGCACCGGCGGCAGCCCGGCGAGTTGCTCGCGCCAGTAGTCCAGCTGCTCGCTGGAGGTTTCGAGCTGCCCGCGCTGCCAGGCCGAGTAGTCCGGGTACTGGATGGCCAGCTCGGGCAGCTTCGGCTCGCGACCTTCGAACACGGCGTCGCACGCCTCGCTCAGCTCCGTGCCCAGCACCAGCACCGAACCGGCGTCGAACACGGTGTGGTGCACGACGAACGTGAGCACCCACTCGTCGTCGGCCATACGGCACACCTGGGCGCGCCAGGGCGGCGGCGAGTCGAGTGGGATGGCCCCGCGCGACACACCACCGACGAGTTCGGCGAGCCGTTCATCGCGGGTATCGGCCGGCAGGTCCCGCAGGTCGTGTACCTCGGGCTCGATCGGCACCTCGGCGTGCACGACCTGCATGAGCGCGCCGCCCTCCATGCGGAACGACGTGCGCAGCGCCTCGTGCCGCCCGACGATGACACCGAGCGCGGTGCGCCATTGCTCCGCGTTCAGCGGGCGGTCCAGCCGGGCCTGGCAGTGCAGGTTGTACACCGGGGACGCCGGGTCGAGCTGGCCGGACAGCCAGATCCGCTCCTGCCCGAACGAGGCCGGGAACGTCCATTCCTTCGTGTCGCTCATGATGTCCTGTTCAGTGAGAGGTCGAGCGTGGGTGAGGCGTGGGTCCAGGTGGTCGTGAGTGGTAAGGACGGTTAGAACCGGCCTTACCACTCACGAGCCCGACCGGTGCTCAGCGCTCCAGCTTCGGGATGGTGGTCCGGGCGGATTCGGCGGGCGCCTCGGCCTTTTCGGCGCGCAGTTCCTCGATCCGCTCGACCAGAGTGGCCACAGTGGACGCTTCGAACAGCGTCTTCATCGCCAGCCGCGTGCCGGTGGCCTTGCGCACCTGGGCGATGAGCTGGATGGCGACCAGCGAGTTGCCGCCGAGGGCGAAGAAGTCGTCGTGCACGCCGATCTTCTCCACGCCGAGCAGCTCGGTCCACTGGCGGACGATCTCGGCCTCCAGGTCGGTGCGCGGGGCGACGTAGTCGTCCTCCGAGACCTGCACCACCGCTTCGTCGGGCTCGTCCAGCTCCTCGACGCCGACCCGATGCTCGATCAGCTCCCGCACCGGGAGGGTGCTGATCACCACCTGCCCGCCGAGACCGGGGGCCAGCGCCCGGACGAATGCCTCCGCGCCGTCCACCGGCCGGATCCCGGTCGAGGTCGACACAGTGTCCACAGTAGACACCGCCGGTGCCGAAAGGCTGCCGCCCACGGCGTCCTGATCGACCTGGCGCAGCACGAAGTCCTCGATCGTGACGAGCACGCGGCCGGTCTCGTCGCACAGCGAGAGGTCGGCCGCCACCACCTGGTCGCCGCCGGTGTCGCGGTAGCGCAGGTGGCTGCGGAAACTCGCCGGGAGCGCGTCGTGCACGACGATCCGTCCGTAGCTCATCGGCAGGTAGGTGCCGCTCCCCCGGCCGCGGCCGAACGCGGTCGCGACGTCCAGCAGTGCCGGGTGCAGTCCCCACGCGCCGGCGTCACCCGCCGCCGCCTCGGGAGCCGTGATCGTGGCCAGCTCCTCCTGTGCGCCGATGCGGTGTTCGCGCAGCGCCGCCCAGCGCGGGCCGAAGGTGACCATGCTGGTGCGGCCGGTGCCGAAGCCGTGCCCGTCGTCGATCGGCTCGGTCCGACCGGTCACCGCCTCGATGTCCACAGTGGACACCGCTCCGGCCGCGATCCACCCGGCGGATCCGCGCACGTGGGTCCGGCTCGCACCGCCGACGTGGCTGGTCACGGTGAAGTCGTCGCCGTCGAACTCCACGCGGTACTCCGCGGTGGCGCCGTCCGGGACGCCGAACGGCTCCAGGAACGCTACATCCCGCAGCTCGACGACGTGCCCGTCACCGGGCTTCGGCAGCGCAGCGGCCACCGCCGCGCGGACGGTCTCCAGGTGTCCCGTACCCGGCACCACCGGCACCCCGGCGATCCGGTGCTCGTCGAGCAGCCAGTGCGTGGCCGCCGAGACGAGCCCGTGCGCGCCGTCCTCGGTGCGCGTGGTGAGCACCGGATGCCCGACCGGGCCGAGCGCCCGCGACCGGGCGGTGCGGATCGTGGTCGGCGCGGCCACCTCCGCGGCCATGCCGACCTCGTCCCAGCCGCCCCAGGCATGCGAGACGAGCCGAGCCCGCCAGCCGTGGCCGCCCCGCGCGTAGGCGTCGAGGAAGTTGTTGGCGGCGCAGTAGTCGACCTGCCCGATGCCGCCGGCCACCGCGGTGATCGACGAGCACAGCGCGACGAAGTCCATCGGCAGGTCCGCGAACACCTCGGCCAGAGCCAGCGTCCCGGCGATCTTCGGAGCCAGCACGGCTTCGGCCGCGGCCCGCTCCTTCACCTCGGCGACGCCGCCACCGGGCAACCCGGCGGCGTGCACGATCCCGTCGAGGCCGCCGAACTCGCGCTCGGCCAGCTCACGCACCTCGCGCAGGCGCGCCGCGTCGGTGACGTCCGCGGCGACGACGTGCACCACCGCGCCCGCGGCTTCCATCCGTCGCACGGCGAGCATCGTGCGCCCGGCGCGATCGGTGCCGCCGTGCGCGGCGAGGTGCGCGTCCCACTCCGCCCGCGGCGGCAGCCCGGCGCGGGCGAGCAGCACGAGCTTCGCCCGCACCCGGCGGGCGAGGTCCTCGGCGAGCGTGATGCCGATGCCGCCGGTCCCGCCCGTGATCAGGTACCGGCCACCGTCCCGCAGCACCGGCTCCGCGCTCGCGGGCAGTTCGAGCTGGGTGTAATCCAGCACCCAGCGACGGCCGGCCCGCAGCGCGACCTCGGCCGCCGCGTCGGCCGGGCGGAACAGCTCGGCGATGATGTCCTGCGGATGGTCAGTGTCGATTACGTCGATCCGGCGCACCACCGTGCCCGGCACCTCCAGCGGCACCACCCGGGCGATGCCGGCGAGGGTCGCGTGCTCGGGGCGGGTCAGGTCGGTGCCGGTGACGTCGGCGGTACCGCTGCTCACCACGTCGATCCGCACCGGCTCGCCCCAGGCCTGGACGAGGTTGAGCAGGCTGAAGAACCCGCGGTCCTGGGCAGCCATGCCGCGCTCGTCCCCGGTCAGCGTCCAGGCGTGGACGATCCGTTCGGGCCGGACAGGCAGCGCGGCCACGAGCGCGTCATAGTCCTCGCGCACCCCGGGCCGGACGGTGAATCCGGTCTTTGTCGCGGCGAATCCGTCGCCGGGCCGCACCTCGGTGACCGTCACCCCCGCGTCGCGCAGCAGTCCGGGCAGGACGTCGTCGGCGGCGAAGACGAGCGCGTTCGCGAACGGCTCGCGTCTCAGGTCCGGTTCCGCCTGCCGCCACGCGGGAACCGCGAACCACTCGGACAGGGGCAGCGGACCGCTCGGCCGCGCGGGCTGGGTGGCGGTGACCGGGTCCGGGTCGACCCAGTACCGCTTGCGCGCGTACGGGTAGCCGGGCAGCGGTACCCGGTGGCCGGGCGCCCCGAACGTCCGCGCCTGGAGGGAAACCCCGTTCGTCCACAAGAGACCGGCCGCGCCGTACAGCGTTTCGACGTCGCCGATGCGCTCGGTCCGGCCCGGCAGGCTCGGCTGCGGCGCGGGCATGCCCTTCGGGACCTGGCCGCGGGCCAGCCCGGACAGCTGGTGACCCGGACCGCATTCGACGAGCGCCCAGCGGCCGCCGCGGTCGAACAGAGTCTTGACGCAGTCGCCGAACCGGACGGCCTGACGCAGGTGGGACGCCCAATAGGCGGGATCGGTGGCGTGGGCGTCGGTGATCCAGTCGCCGGTGACGTTCGACAGGAACGGCAGCGCGGGCGCGGTGCGGGACACGGCGGCGACGGCCTCGGTGAATTCGGCGAGGACCGGGTCCATCATCGGCGAGTGGAACGCGTGCGAGGTCACCAGCTCGCGGCACTGCACGCCGCCCGCCTTGAGCGTCGCCGCGAAGTCCGCGACAGCGTCCGACGGTCCGGCCACGACGCACGTGCCGGGACCGTTCACCCCGGCGACCGCGAGGGCGTCCGGCAGCCTCGCGGCGACGCTCTCCTCGTCGAGCTGGACGGCCAGCATCGCCCCGGCGGGCATCGACTGCATCAGGCGGCCGCGGGTGGCGACCAGGTTCAGCGCGTCCGGCAGGGTGAAGACCCCGGCGACGGTGGCGGCGACGTACTCGCCGACCGAGTGGCCGATCATCGCCGCGGGCCGCACTCCCCAGCTCTGCCACAGCTTCGCCAGCGCGTACTCCACGACGAACAGCGCGGGCTGGGTCACACGGGTTTCCCGCAGCGCCTGCTCGCCACCGGATGAGAAGATCAGGTCGCGCAGCTCCGGCAGCTCGGGTTCGAGCAGCCGCAGGCACTCGTCGACGGCCGCGGCGAACACCGGCTCGGCGTCGTAAAGCTCGGCGCCCATGCCCGCGTATTGGGAACCCTGCCCGGGGAAGAGGAACGCCACGTTCGTCTCCTCGGCCTGTGCCGACACGAGGCGCCGGGGGTCCCGCAGCCCGTCGACCGCGTCCTCCGGGTCACGGGCGACGACGACCGCGCGGTGCGGGTACTCGGTGCGCCCGGCGGCCAGGGTGTGGGCCACGTCGGCGAGATCGAGGTCGACGTCCCCGGCCAGCCGCTCGGCCAGCCGGTCGACAGCGGCCGCGAGCGCGTCCGCGGTGTTGGCCGACACCCGCAGCAGGTGCGCCGGGTGCGGCGTTCGGGACCGCTCGGGGACCGGCGCCTCCTCCAGCACGACGTGCGCGTTGGTGCCGCCGACGCCGAACGAGCTGACGCCCGCCCGCCGCGGCACCGGGCCCGCCTCCCACTTGGTCACCTCGCGCGCCGGATAGAACGGGCTCGCCGGGAAGTCGATCCCCGGGTTGGGTTCGTGGTAGTTGAGGGTCGGCGGGATCAGGCCGTGTTCCATGACGAGCACGGCCTTGATCAGCGAGACCACGCCCGCCGCCTGCGACAGGTGGCCGATGTTGGACTTCACCGAGCCGATCGCGCACCAGCCGGTGTCCACGGCCCCGTTTCCGTACACAGTGGACAGTGCGGTGATCTCCATCGGGTCGCCCAGCGCGGTGCCGGTGCCGTGCGCCTCGACATAGCCGATGGTGCGCGGGTCGACCCCGGCCATGCCGACGGCCTGCGCGACCGCCTCCGTCTGCCCGGACACGCTGGGCGCGGAGAAGCCGACCTTGGTGGCGCCGTCGTTGTTGATCGCGTTGCCCAGCACGATGCCCCGGATGTGGTCGCCGTCCTCGATCGCCTGAGACAGCCGCTTCACCAGCACGACCCCGGCGCCGCTGCTCCAGACCGTGCCGTTGGCGCCGGCGTCGAACGCGCGCACGTGGCCGTCCGGCGAGGTGAAGCCGTCCACGCCCATGTAGCCGATACCGTGCGGCATCTCCAGGTTGACCCCGCCCGCCAGTGCCATGTCGCACTCGCCGTTGCGCAGGGCCTCACAGGCCAGATGCACCGCGACCAAGGACGTCGAGCAGGCCGTGAACACCGCGAGGCTCGGGCCGCGCAGGTCGAGCTTGTACGACACCGAGGTCGTCAGGTAGCTCGGCTGGTTGCCGGTCGAGATACCGATTCCGCCGTGCTGCGAGGCGAGGATCCGCTCGTTGCGCAGCAGGTTTTCCTTCAGGTAGCCGGTACCCCCCGACCCGCCGTAGACGCCGATCGCGCCGTCGAAACGGGCCGGGTCGTAGCCGGCGTCGGTCAGCGCGGCATGGCAGGCCTGCAGGAACAGCCGGTGCTGCGGGTCGGTGATCTCGGCTTCGCGGCTGGTCATGCCGAACAGCTCGGCGTCGAACTCGTCGAAGCCGTCGACCACGGCGGTGGCGTTCACCCAGCTCGGATCGTCCACAGTGGCCGGTTCGGCGCCGCGGGCGATCATCTCCTCGCGGGTGGCGGGCAGGATCGACTCGACGCCGTCGACGAGGTTGCGCCAGAACTGCCGCGCGTCACGCGCGCCGGGCACGCGCACGTCCAGCCCGACGATCGCGATCGGTTCGGCTCCGGGATCGCCGGTGCCGGTTTCGGGGAGGTGGTTCACGGTGGTGCTCCTATCAGTGTCCGTTGGTGAACCCGCGTCCGCGATCGCGGTGGGTTCACGTGTCATGTCCCTTTCGTGAGGCGCGTCGCAGCTCCGCCGAACTGGCTATCAGGGGCCGGCCGGACCGGCGGTGCGACGGGGTCTTCTGGTCTGGGTGCGGCCGCGGCGGGCGGCGACGCGTTCGGCGGCGCGGGCCAGCTCCGGGACGGCGGTGCCGCCGGAGTGCAGGTGCGCGGCGAGGGCGCGGACGGTGGGATGGCTGAGCAGGTCGACCATCGGGATCCGGCGGGCGAGCCGGGCGGTGATCTGGGCGTGCACCCGGGCCAGGGCGAGCGAATGCCCGCCCACGTCGAAGAAGTTGTCGTCGTGCCCGACTTCGGCGACGCCCAGGACGTCGCACCAGGCACGAGCGATCACGGCCTCGGTCGCGGCGAACACCACCGGGTCCGCGACCACCGACGACGGCCGCGCCGGGGCGCTGGTCGTCGCGGCGGGCGCGGCGGTGCGGACACCCGCCCGCGGCAACTCCGGCGCACTCGTCCCGACCGGCGCGTCCGGCGCCGCGGCCAGCGCGCCGAGCAGGGCGACGTAGTCCTCGGCGAGCCCTTCCATCCGGGCGTGGTCGAACAGGTCCGGGTTGTACAGCAGTTCGACGCCGTCGTCGTGGACGTACACCGTGAGGTCGAACGGCGATCCCGGCCTGTCCACCGGCAGCCACGCCGAGGCCACGCCGGGCAGGTCCAGCCGTGGCTCGGAGAAGTTCAGGACGTTGAACATCACCTGCACGAGCGGGGCGCGCGCGGGATCGCGGGGCACACCGAGCGCCTCGACGAGCCGCTCGACCGGTGCGGCCGGGTGCGCGGTCGCGGCGAGGAGTTCCGCCCCGCCGTCGCGGACGTGCGTGGCGAAGTCTGCGGCGTCGTCGGCCCGCAGCCGCACCGGCACGATGTCCACGAAGAACCCCGCGACCTCCTGGCATTCGGCGAGCTGCCGGTCCGCGACGACCGTGGCGACCAGATGGTCCGCCGCGCCGGTGAGCCGCCGCAGCAGCTGGCCGAACGCGGCGAGCAGCACCCCGGCGCGCGTCGTGCCGGTGCGAGCGGCCAGCGCCAGGACCGATTCGGCGGCACCGTCCGGAAAGGACTGACGCAGGCTCGCGCCCCGGTAGGTCTGCACGGCCGGGCGCGGCCGGTCACGCGGTAGGTCCACAATGGCCGGTGCACCGGCGAGATGGCCCGTCCACCAGGCGACGTCGACGGCTTCCCGGCGTTCGTCGCGTCCGGCTCGCCACACCGCGTAGTCCGCGTAGGACGCCACCGGCGGCGGCAGCGGCTCGCCCCGGTACGCGGCCGACAGGTCGGCGCAAAGCAGGTCCTGCGACCAGCCGTCGAACACCGCGTGATGCAGCGTGAGGCCGAGCACGTGCTCCGTCTCGCCGAGTCGGTAGAGCCGCACGCGCCAGGGAGCCTCACGGTCGAGGTGCACCGGCGTCGCGGCGTCGGCGGCCAGCCGGGCCCGCAGCGCGTCCTCGGTCACCGGCGCCACCGGCAGTGGAACGTCCTCCGGCGGCAGCCGATCCGCCAGCGGCGCGCCATCGACGGCCCGGATCCGCCAGCGGAGCACGTCGTGCCGCTCAGTGACCGCGCGCAGGGCGTGGCGCAGCGCGCCGACGTCCAGCGCGCCGGTCAGCCGGAACGCCATCGCGATGTTGTACGGAGCGGCGCCCGGGGCGAGCTGGTCGAGGAACCACAGCCTCCGCTGCTGCGGGGACAGCGCGGGCGCGTGCCCGGTGGTCAGCCCCGGCCCGGTCAGCGGCGGCGCGTCCGCGACCCGCCTGGTGAGCCCGTCGAGCGTCCCACCGGCGAAGACGTCCTCAGTGGCGACGTCCGCGGCCAGCTCCGCCCGCAGCGCCGCGACCAGGCGCATCGCGGCGATCGAGTTCCCGCCCGCGGCCAGGAAATCCGTCCCCGCGCCGTCGCCGAGCACCCGCCGCCAGATGGCGGCGACCGCGCGTTCGGCCGGGGTGCCGAGCGGGCCGAGGTCCGCCCGCTCATCCGCCAGCGCCGCTTCGGCCAGACCACGCAGCGCGGGCCGGTCGATCTTGCCGGTCACCGGATTGACCGGCAGGCTGCCGAGCACGCGGACCGCGGCCGGGCGCATCGCCGCGGTGAGCAGGTCCCGGCCGAGTTCGTCCACATCGGACGGTGCGGACGCCGGTGTCACGAAGGCCACCAGCCGGGTGCCCGCGGGCCCGGGGACGGCCTCGACGGCGGCGGCGTCGACGTCCGGGTGACTCGTGAGCGCGGCCTCCACCTCACCCAGCTCGATCCGCTGGCCGCGGACCTTCACCTGCCGGTCGGCGCGGCCGGCGAACTCAAGACGGCCGTCGGGCAGCTCGCGGGCCAGGTCGCCGGTGCGGTAGAGCCGTTCCCCCGGCGTGATCGGGTCGTCGACGAACTTCGTGGCGGTCAGCTCCGGGCTGCCGAGGTAGCCGTGCGCGAGGCCCGGGCCGCCGACGAGCAGCTCGCCGACCTCGCCGGGCGCGACAGGCCGCAGTTCGGCGTCCACGACGTACGCCCGGTGGTTCGGCGTCGGGCGGCCGAGCGGCAGCGGGTCGGCGGGGAGGCCGGTGACCTCGTCGGTGACGACCACCACGGTGGTCTCGGTCGGGCCGTAGACGTGGAAGAACCGCCGTCCCGGCAGCCAGCGCGCGGCGAGGTCCGCGGGCACCGGCTCGCCACCGCAGGCGACGACGCGCCAGCCGGGAACGGCCGCGGGATCGACCATGGACAGCAATGTCGGCGTGACGAAGCCCCACTCGACGTCGTGCTCGACGAGGAACCGCCGCAGCCGTTCGGGGTCCGCCCGGTCGGCGGCACCGGCAAGCTGCACCGATCCGCCGTGCGCCAGCGGGACGAACACGTCCATGGTGAACGCGTCGAAGGCGAGCGAGGAGATGCCGAGCGTCCGGGTGCCGGGCCGGATGTCGAGGGCGGCGGCGAACCCGGTGACGAACGCGACCACGTTGCGGTGACTGGTCAGCACGCCCTTGGGGCGGCCCGTGGAGCCGGAGGTGTAGAGAAGGTGGACGAGGTCGTCCGGCCCGGCCGGACACTCGTCAGAGTCGACAGACCTGGCCGCGGGCGGGGGCACGTCGAGCGCCTCGATGCCTTCCGTGGCACCGAATTCGGCCAGCGCGCAGTCACCGACGACGAGGGACAGCCCGGCGTCCGCGGCGATTTCGGCCAGTCGCGCCTTCGGGCCGCCGGGTTCGAGCGGTACGTAGGCGGCCCCGGACAGCAGCACGCCCACGACGGTCGAGATCAGTTCCGGTCGCCGGTCGGCGCAGACGCCGACGCGGGTGCCGGGCCCGGCACCCCGGGCCCGCAGCAGCCGGGCGACGCCGGTCGCCGACGCGACCAGTTCGCGGTAGGTGAGCCGGGCGTCACCCTGCCGGACGGCGACGGCGTCCGGGGTGCGCGCGGCCTGGGCGAGGATCAGCCCGGTGACCGTGGTGTCCGGATAGGACAGTGGCGGGCCGTGGCCGCCCATGACGGGCAAGGTGTCGGTCACCGGGGGCTCCCGTGGTCGGAGGTGTGCAGTGGGTCGATCCAGTGCCGCTCCCGCTGGAACGGATAACCCGGCAACGGGACGCGGCCTGGTTCGCCACCCGAGTCCCACTCGATCTCGCCGCCTTCGACCCAGTGGACGGCCAGTTCCCGCTGCGCGCCGGGAGGACCTTCGACGTCGGTTCCGTTCGCCAGCAGCGCGTCGAGCGCGGCGATCGCCGACGTGACCGAGTCCGCCACCACGGCGGCCCGGCACGTGAACGCCCGCCGGACCGAAAGCGTGTACGCCGTGTCCCCGAGATCCGGCGCGTCCGTGGCGAGCCGATCGCGCAGCCGGGACACCGTCTCGCGCAGTGCTTTCGCGTCTCGCGCGGACAGCGGCAGGACGAACGGACCGCTCTCCGCCTGCCGTGGTGGGACGGCGGGAGCCTCCTCCACGATCACGTGCACGTTCGTGCCGCCCATGCCGAACGAGCTGACCCCGGCCACCCGCCGCTCCCCGGCGGGCCAGTCGGTGGCCTTCGCCGGGACGTACCAGGGGCCGCCCGCCAGGTCGACCTCCGGGTGCGGGGCCGTGAAGTGCAGGCTCGGCGGGATGACGCCGTGCCGCACGGACAACACGGCCTTGATCAACCCGGCGACGCCCGCCGCCGCGTCGAGGTGCCCGATGTTCGTCTTCACCGAGCCCAGCGCACACGTTTCCGGCGGCGCGTCCCGGTAGACGCGGTTGAGCGCGGCCACCTCGATCGCGTCACCCAGCGGGGTGCCGCTGCCGTGGGCTTCGAGCAGCGCGACCTCTTCCGGCGCGATCTCCGCGACGGCCAGCGCCTCGGCCACCGCGGCCGCCTGCCCGGCCGGTCCCGGCACGGCGTAACCCGCGCGGTCCGGGCCGTCGTTCGTGATCGCCCAGCCGGGCAGCACGGCGTAGACGTGGTCGCGATCGGCGAGCGCGTCCGCCAGCCGCCGCAGCACGAGCACCCCGGCGCCCGAGCTGAACCCGGCACCCGCGGCGGCGACGTCGAACGCGCGGCACCGGCCGTCCGGCGAGGCGAGCCCGCCGCCGCGATACCGCGGCCATGTCACGCTCGCCCCGCCTGCCAGCGCGACGTCGCACCGGTAGTCCGCGAGGCTTTGCGCGGCCAGCGCCACCGCCGCGAGCGAGCTGGAGCACGCGCTCTGCACGGCCACCGCCGGGCCGGTCAGCCCGAGCCGGTAGGCGACCTGGCCGGGCAGGTGGTCGGCGAGCTGGCGCCCGGTCAGCCGTCCCTCCCAGTCGTCCGGGTCGACGTCGCCGGTCACCGCCGGATTGCCGAACAGGTGGAACAGGAAGTACCGGTTCACCGAGGTCGCCGTGAACACCCCGACCGGCCCGGTCTCGGCGGCGGGGTCGCGCCCCGCGTCCTCGAGTGCCTGCCACGCCGTTTCGAGGAACAGCCGGTGCTGAGGGTCGGTCCGCGCGGCCTCGTCGGCGGTGAACCCGAAGAACCCGGCGTCGAACTCCTCGACACCTTCGATCCGGCCACCCGCCCGCACGTACGCCGGGTCGGCGCGCAGGCCCGGCCCGATGCCCAGCGCGGCCAGCTCGTCGTCGGCGTAGTCGTGGATCGAGTCGACGCCCGCGCAGAGGTTCCACCAGAACGAGGCGGCGTCCGGCGCGCCGGGAAACCGGCAGGCCAGCCCGACGACGGCGATGAGATCCCCGGCCTGCTCGTCCCCGGCGACCGGCGGCGGAGTGTCCGAAGTGGACTCCGTGAGCCAGGCCGCCTGCCCGGCGATCGTCGTGCGCTCGAACAGGGCGAGCAACGGGACGTCCACCTCGAACTCGTCGGCCAGCCGTACCTGCACCTGGCCGAGCCGCAGCGAGTCGCCGCCGGCGTCGAAGAACGCCTCCGTGCGCCCGACCCGGTCACGGCCCAGCACCGCGCACCAGATCCCGCGCACGCGTTCCTCGGCCGGGGTCAGCCGCTCGGCCGGGGCGGTCGCGACCGCCCGCGGGTCCGGCAGCGCCAGTTCGTCGAGCTTTCCGGTCACGGTGAGCGGAAAACCGTCCAGCACCGCGACGGCCGCGGGTACCGAGTAGCCGGGCAGGACGTCCGCCAGCGCGGCCCGCAACACCCTGCCTTCCGGACGCGGGCCCGCCGCGGTCACGTAGGCGAGCAGGTCGCCGTCGCGCACGATCGCGCGGGCTTCGGCCACGCCGGGCTGTTCGGCGAGCCGGGCCTCGATCTCGGTCAGCTCCACGCGGAAGCCGCGGACCTTGACCTGCCGGTCGATCCGGCCGAGGCAAACGAGGTTCCCGTCCGGCAGCAGCGTGGCGAGGTCACCGGTCCGGTAGCGACGGCCGCCGTCGGCTGTCACCCCGAACGCCGGGCTCGGCTGGTCGAGGTACCCGTCGACAAGGTGCTGCCCGCGCACTTCGAGTTCGCCGCTGTCCAGCACGGCGAGCGTGAATCCGGGCAGCGCGCGCCCGATCGGCAGTGGGCCGTCGGTGTCCGGGTCCAGCTCGGCGGCGGTCGTCCGGTACTGCGCGGCGAAGGTCACCTCCGTGGCGCCGTAGCCGTTGACGAACACGCACTCCGGCGCGAACCGGCCGCGGCGGACGTCGGCGTGGGTCGCCTGCTCGCCGCCGAGCAGCACGGTCCGCACGGCCGGGAGGCCGGTCTCGCCGAGGACGTCGAGCAGGTGCCGGTAGACGGTGGGCGTCGAGTGGTAGACGGTCACCTCGTGCCGGGCGAGTTCGCGCGCGGCGTGGGCGAGGCCGTGCGCGCGCAGGTCGACCGGCACGAGCGCGGCGCCGCTGAGCAGTGCCGGGTACAGGTCCGGGATCGCCGCGTCGAAGCCGAACGACGCGAGCAGGCTGAGCCGGTCGGCCGCGGTGACGCCGAGCGCGGCGATCTGGTTGTCGACGACGTGCAAGAGGTTGCGGTGGGTCTGCGCGACGGCCTTCGGCCTGCCGGTCGAACCCGAGGTGAACAGCACGTACGCCGGGCTGTCCGGATCGGATTCGGGCACCGGGAGCGGCGCGGTCTCCGTGCCCGAGCGCACGAGCCGCGCGGATCCGGTGCGGCACAGGAACTCCGCCAGCTCGGAGTGCTCCGGATCCGCGAGCACGGCGGTCACCCGCGCGGCCGCGAGCTGGTACTCGAGACGGTCACGGGGGAACGTCGGATCCAGCGGGACGTAGGTGCAGCCCGCGGCGAGGGTGCCGAGGATCGCCGCGATCGCGGCGCTGCCGTGCCCGGTGACGAGCCCGACCCGCTCCCCCGGCCGGACACCGGCGTCGCGCAACCGCAGCGCGCGGCCTCCCGCGAGACCGGAGAGCGAGGCGTAGGTGAGCCCGGTGCCGTCCTCGAAGACCGCGATCCGATCGGGCGATCGCCGGGCGTGCATGTCGAATCGGCTGACGCAGCCGGCTGTTGTCATCGGGCGTCGAGCAGTCGCTCCGAGGTTTTTCGGGCGCACGACAACAACGGCGTGAACTTCATCTTGCTCCCCAGTGACCATTCAGGTGAAGAATTACGCAAGGTTAAGACGGCCGGCCGCGCCGAGGAATACGAGACCCGGTGATTTGGTCCTGATGGCTCATCGATCTTGGACCATACGTTGCAGCAGCCCGTGTCTTCCAGCCCAATCAGCGACAAAGGCGGCAATTCGCAACCCATTTTTCGACCACCAACGACACTCGATCGACTACCTTCCGTAATGCGTCGGAGATTAACCGACACCATGCCGGGAAATTCGTTCACGAAAGCCCCCGCGGAGGAATTCACGGGCGTCTTCCGCGGGGCCGTTCCGTCCCTGGGCGGCGTGGCGAAGGCCAGGGCCGCGCTGACGTTCATGCGCGGCAGCGGCGAGCGCACGCCGGTCACACCCGCCGCCCGGCTGGCGCCGACGACGTGACGCCTCTCCGCCAGGGCTTTTGCGTTCTCCCGCAAAAGCGTCGCGCTCCGGGTCAGGGGTCGGGAAGGCTCCCTTCCGACCGGAAAAAAAGGCAGGACATGATCATGAAGAACGGCATCGCGCTCGCGGCCATCACCGCCACGCTCGCCCTTTCCCTCAGCAGCCCGGCAAGCGCGTCCGATACGGCGGCAGGCTCGGCCCCCGGCGCCACCGCGGCGTGCAACGTTCAGCACGAGCCGTGGTACACGGAGAACAATTGGCGCAAGGTCGACGTCTACAACGAATGCTCCACCGGAAAGTACGTCTGCGTCGACATCCCCACCTGGCCGGACTGGGGTCCCAGCTTGGTTCCCGGGCGGACGAGCAAGACACTGGTCTACGGCTGGGCCTTCAGTGTCCCCACGGGACGTAGCCTCTACTACGCCAAGAACTCCAGCGACTGCTGAGAACCGCGGGCGTGAACTCGGCCGGGTCGTCGCGCGGAGCGTGGCGACCCGGCCGCCCTCCCGAGAACTACGGTCTCCATTTTCGCACGAGCACCAAGGGCCAGGAAAAATCGAAGGTGACCCAGCTCAGCGCGACACCCGAGTCCGCGCTGAAGATCTTGAGCCGCTCGAACATCGGGAACCGCACGAGCGAGAATCCGAATCTCATGAAAGCGTCGATGTGCTCGACCAGGTCCACTTCACTCAGCGCGTGGGTTCCATCACGCTCAGGGCCGCGTTCGCGGCTATCGACGTCCTTCTCCAGGCCGTCCGGCGTTCCTTCGAACTCATAGGCCACGAACACCCCGGGCGCGGAGTCGATCGACAAGAACGCCTGCACCTCTTCGACCAGGATCGTCAGAGACGGATCTTCCCGGCGTGCGGAGGTGATCCGAACAGTCTGCGGAAGATCCGAGGGCCTGCCCATGAGGTTCGCCTCGAACAGCACATCCGCGGGCGCCAGCGCGTTCACCGCCCGGACGAGCGCACCAGCCCAGCACCACGACATTTCGGCCGGTGTCACCTCTTCGTCGCCCACCTTCCCCAGCCTATCGAACCGGGTGGGCCCCCGGGCCGCGTCCGCCGCGCAGCCACCGGCTGACGCGACGGACGGCGTGCCCGCTGAGATCACTCATTCGCACGACGGCGCGACGCCGTCGAGCGACGGCCTAGTCGGGACGGCCGACCTGGGTGTTCGACAGATCGAGGCCGATCGCGAAGTCCGCCGTGTAACTGGGTCCGGTCTGCTGCGGGCGCAGCAGCATTTGGGCCCCGCCGCTGCGGTAGATCGAGTCCCGGCTGTTGGTCGTGTCGGCCGGGCCTTTCCGCCGGTACGGTTCGGTGCGCAGATAGGCCGCGCCGAACTCGGGCGTGAAGTAGAGCTGCGAGGTGAACTCGTACGGGCGGCCGTTGGTTCCGACCGTGCGGATTTTGATGTGGATATGCAGTGTGCGCCCCGTATACCAGCCCGGCAGAATGGTGGTGAACCGGGCCACCCCCGCCTGGTCGGTGTTCTGATAGCCGCGCAGGAAACGGCGGCCGGAACTTCCCTGGGACGGAATATCCGAGTACAGCCCGTACGCGTCGCACTGCCAGATATCGACCATCGCCCCGGGCAGTGGCGTGCACACCTGCTGGCGAATCTGCTGGACGGTGAAATTGATCGCCAGTGCGGTACCGGGAACCAGCGTTCCGGTGGCAGGCTCACTGCGGATATCGGAGCGATTGAGCCGCTCGTCGACGAAATACGGACCTTCCATTTGCTCTGGCTTGACCACGCAGTCCAGCGCGCAGACTTCGGGCGTGCCGGCGGTGGGGGTGGTGGTGGCACTGGCCGTGGCGGATCCGGCGACAGTGAGTGTCGCACCGGCGGCGCCGAGCAGTATCAACGCCTGCCGCCTGCCGAGTACCCGGCCTACCGGCTCATCATCGTCATGCATAGGGTTCCTTTTCGCCAAATGATGGGAGCGGGGAACTGAGCGCGACAAGGTTTTGCCTGCATGGAGTCGCGCGGATCCGAGTGTCCGGCATGGCCCGTCCACTGTCGAGGCAATTCACTCTCGCGCATCATACTTCGGCGCGAAAACCGTCTTTGATGGACCAAATTCTCGACCCTGCTACGGCATTTCGCCTACGACGATCGAAGCCCGTTTCGAGAAAGTGCCACGAAAACCCGGGTTCTCCCTATTGTCGCGCGAACCGCGGTCAGCGGCCATGGCGTCGACAATGCTTATTCGACACGGCCGCATGCAAAATCGCCTCTCCGCTGGTCAGGGTGGTTGTGAAAGCCACTTTCACAACGGTGAAGGTTGCGAAAGTGGCTTTCGCGACACAGCGCTCTGAGCCCGCTGAATGTCCCTCCCAGCCGCCGGACCGGCGCGATCCCGACACCACCCACGCGCAGAGCGGACCAGGTGGTCGTGAGTGGCGTTTCGGGTTCTAGCGGACCAGTATTTACCTACCCAGACCTGACCTGCGCGAGAGTCCGCCGGGCTCGCCCAATTTTGTATAGGGGCGTTTTTTGTTCCCCTTAGTAAAAAGTAGCCCCGTGGCGCCAAATAGGGGCA